>JBAXQP010000055.1 GCA_037131655.1 bacterium
GAAGCGGGTATGCTCTTCGCTCCAGAGGTGTTCGAGCATGCCGTTTTTAATTTCTTGTGCGGCAAGCCCGTATTCTTTTTCGCGATTATCCCCAAACACTCTGGCGATACGTTGCGCGCTGATTAAACCGGCCCATACAGCGGCGGCGGTGAAAGTGTTGACACCCAGGCGTTCTTCCCACAAATCCCAGCTTGGGAGGGGCAGGGAAGTGTCTTTGTCGCGGTATTTGACCAAGAAGTCAGCGATTGGGATGACAAAATCATCATAGAGACTTTGAAGGAATTCCAAATCTTTGTTTTGGTCAAAGTGGTGGCGCAGCGCCCAAAGGACGAGGGCTGTGCCGTCTTCTTGGAACGGGATTGTCGGTTGACCATGCACGATCCACGGATGCCATGAGGCGCCCATTGAGCCATCCGCATGATATTTGTGCATAAGCATTGGATGGTCTTTTGGCAGAATGCCTTGGCAGAACCGGAAGAACTTGCGCGTAATGTCTGGATAGCCGATTTGGTCCAGCGCATAGCAGGCAAACGCGCCATCTCGCGGCCACACATAGGAATAGTGGGCGCGAGCAGTTTCCATAATGTCCGAATCATTGGCGGCGATAACCGCACCGCGATCATCAATCTGCGAGCGGATGATGAGAAGGCTTCGCTTGAAAAGCCTTGCAACGTTATCAGGAAGGGTATCGAGTTGAGGCGGCGCTTTGCCTAACCATGCTTCCCAATACTGGGCAGTGCTGTTAAGGCAATCATCAAAACCACGTTTCATGACCCTTTTATTAGTTTCCACGACCTTAACCAAGTCCTCATCTGCGACTATCCAGTATTGAACAGGGCACTTTTGGCTAGCTTTGGTCTGGACACGGAAGGATATCGTGCTGTCAACTGAACCTTGGGCGATGGAGTTCATCGAAAGTTGACCGTCCTCCGCATCACGCCAGGTACCTTCGAAATCCAGAAAGCCCTTGATACCGGTGGCGTATTCATAGATACCATGATCGCCGGTTGAACCACCTATCAAGAGGTAGTTGTGCATCTTATAATGAATAACCGAATCGGAATAGGGATCGTAAAAAGCCGTGTCGCCGATGTCACTTTCGCCAAGACGGAAATCGTGAGTGAAGAAGAGTCTTATCTCCCTATCCTTTTTGGAAAGATTTTCGATGATCACTTCTTTGAGATAGGCATTCTCATGGTGGTAGACGGCATCACGGATATGAAGGGTGACCTGTAGTTCTTTATTGGTGGCAACCACATTCGTGACGAGAGTGTTATCGAAGTAGTCAAGCTTGCGCTCCCAGCCTTCGTGATCTACCCATGCGAACTTATTTTCAACCCAAACCCCCATCCGTATTTTGTAGCCGTTGAGGTGGTTATACAAACCGACGTAGGGGTAATAAAAATCCCTTATATTAAGCTTGTCGTCAAAGTTGACGAGCAGTTGTCCGTTTCCGATTACTAATGGTCGTGGCATAATTATATTATTGGCTAATAAGTTGAAACCTCCTGCAAGATAAATAAAAAAAGGGCAGGAAATTTCCTGCCCTTTATGAACAACGAGGCTGTTTAAGCTAGTAGCGTAATTTTGTTGATGAAGAGCCTGCTTCGACGATGTAATAATTATTCCCATCCTTTTCAATTGTGAAGCTTACATAAACGGTGCGTGTGTCGCTATCGTCGAGGCGATAGATGTGAGTTCCATAAAGGACATACTGGCCGTTGTCACGTTGGGTTACACGATTGATGGTGAAGCTTTCCGTGTCTATATTCTCGATTGCGTCCTGTGACATCTCTGCATAATCATTGGCGCTGAGTGAATAAGCATATTCACCGTCCAGGTAGATAGCGACTTTGCTGTTATTGTCGAGATGTGGTGCGAATGATTTGAAGTCGTTATTTTCCCAAGCTTTCTGAATATCTGAGATCGCATTATAAAGCGCATTCGATCGTGTCGTTTTGCGAGCAAGGTAGTAGCTGTCATCGTTGAAGTATCTGTATTCAATTGTCCTTTCGACATAGATAATAGTGATCGGACGTGAATAGTACACATCATCTATTGACAAGTAGGGCGGCACATTAATGTAATAGTAGAACGGTGAGAATAGGCAGCGATTAATGATCGGCTCAAAGAAGTAGTGGCTCCATCGCCAGCTTGGCGAATAATAACCATAGTCTTGATGGTGGTGACGATAATAGCCTGATCGTAACTCCTGATTGCGTTTAATTAAGAAAGGTAACCCGCTGCCGTAGTTCCTCGGTAAAGGTTTTTCTGTATATCGCTTGTCATAACTGGACTGCGCATTGGGAGTTGTTCGGCTTTTATACCAAGAGTCATTAGCAAAGTGTCCCGCTTTATTGTCATTTTTGACCCTATAATCGAAATTGCGGTTCCAGTTGTTGTTGCTCTTATCTTTGCTTTTGTCGCGGTTATTGGCAACACTGTCACGATTATTATCTTTGCTCTTGTCTAGGTTCTTGTCTTTATCGCGGTTGTTGGTAACACTGTCTTGGTTCTTATCTTTATCGCTGATGTTGGTAACACGTTCGCGATTAATGACTTGATCGCGGTTGTATGTAATAAGGTTGCGATTATTGGTAACACGGTTATTGATATTTACTTGGTCACGGTTGTTAGTAACTTGTTCGCGATTGTTAGTAACACTGTTGTTGTTATTTACTTGATTACGGTTGATAATAACTCTTTCGCGGTTGTTGTTTAGGTCTCGATTAACATTTTTATCTTTAACTATAGTTCGGTTAGAGTTATTATTGTTAATGGCGGGACCTTCATCACCTTTTGGGCGAGTTCGATCATTAGTTGCATCCCGATTGTTGTCAGAAATACGGTTATTTGAGTTATTTTCGATACGGGGTCTGCTGCGCTCGGTTGATTTTTCAACTACCACTGGGTTGTCAGGTCGATTGCGATTAATATAGGCACTGCCTGTCTCTCTGCGAGGTTCTTCGCGCTTTACCTGGGTATTTGAATTGTTAATGGGGGTGTTTATAACTTGGTTGCGGTTGATATTAACACGGTTGTTGTTAACTTGGATGTTATTTTCAACACGGTTATTGTTTTCAACTCGCTTGTTGTTATTATCTGTTTCCCTATTTCGAACGCGTTCAGATTGGTTATTGGTTGTCTTGTCTTTTTCAATCGTTTTATTTGAATTATCGACACGTTCGACCTTGTCGGATTTATCTGGGGTGCGGGGTTGGCTGCGAGAATCTGTGACTTTATCTGTATTCCCCGATTCACGCGAACCACCACGGTCAGCTTGAGCGCTAATTGGCAGGAGTAATCCTATCGCCAGCGCCAATACGCTTGAAAATACAAAATTACTGTTAGTGCGGTACATTATGCGCCTCCTTCGGCATCGGGAATACCGTTTATATATACGGTTGATCCCATCCTTTCGGCTTCGATTGATTCGATAAGCCTTCTGGGAGCCTAATCGTGAGCATTATTTCATCTCACAATAGTTAAGACGCGAGGGAATCGTTTTCGTTTGATTCGTAAGAAGAATTATTTATAAAAAAGGGGGGGGGAACTACTCGTTAGCGGCTTGACTGTTTGACCAACGGAAATAGGACTTTAGCATTTGGGTCTCAACATTGAGGATTTTAAGACGGTGAGAGCAGGAATCACAAGTAGCAAGATGAGACTCAATTACTTCCAATAATTGGGTATCCAATGAGCCATCTATGTATTCAAGAAGGCTATCTGTAACCTTCTTGCAATTCATCTTTGTTCCACCTCGTGAGTTTACCGCCATCTTTTCAACTAATCGCAATATTGGGTCCATTACAACCTCCCTCAATTCAGATCTGCAATTGCATGGAGAAAACCAACCTTCCGACGAACCCTATAGGATGTCGCGCAGACTTTAAGTCGTCATCGCAGCCTTACTCAGACAATACCACGTCGAGCTTGCGGTACATGCAAGCACATATACGCGTTGTTACTTCTGGAAGTTTCTTTTATCGATGAGCCAGTCAATAGCCTAACATGTCGATTAAACTTATTAGTCAGTAACATGACTGCAATTCAAAAGGGTAAAATAACGAGCGATGACTCCAAGCCGTCTCCTTACACTATTAATCATCGGAATAAGTACCGCGATTTGTCAGGTGTCACACAAGACAGCTTTAATATTATTGACGCTTTGTAAGCTGCCAAGTTATTGCAAAGTGTGGAAATTGCCGTTATGGCTTCTGATAGGATTAGGACTGATAACGCTTGTTGGATGTAAGCGAAGCGCTGATTATTTGCCTTTAGCAGTGGGCAATACATGGGTTTATGATGCTCAAATTGGAGATCAACATATAAGAGATGTTGTTCGCAGGGTAACCGCGGAGAAATTCCCTAACTATCCAAAAGTAAGCACGATAATCACAATTGTTGGGAATATCGCTGGCAAGGAGTATTGGGCTTCCGATAGCAATGGCGTTTATGAGGTCATTTCTTCGTTTCAAGTGCCTAATGCTAAAACGGTTGTCCCCGTATTGGAGCTGCCGATAAAAGCAGGCGCTGTTTTTAATAAAAGTGAAAAACTATCAGGTTCTGATATTACTCGAGAAATTAGTCATCGGATAATTGGGATCGAGCATTTGAAGCTGGCTGTGGGTGAAGTGCGAGCAGTTCATGTAGAGCAGACCGTTCGCTTGCAACGCGCTGGTATGGAACGCAGTAATACTGTTGATTATTGGTTCACGCGATATCTAGGTATCGTCCAAGAAAAGAGAACGGTGAATGGTCAGGTCATGACTTTTCGCTTGAAAGAATTTTCAGTGCGTGAAAAATGATTAATCAAATTAATGATGACTTACTATTGGGCCGACGCTTCTATTGGTTATTGATTATCCTTTTATTGTTTACAGGGTGCGGTCCTAAACCTACGGTTAAGGGAAGCAACAAGTCTCTTAAAGTGGCGATTATTTCTCGTGAAGTATCAACTCCCTATTTAGAATCGCTTATAAAAGGCGCGCAACGAGCTGCTACCGAGCAAAAAGCAGTTCTTGTTTTTCAAAAGCTGCCTCAAGAGGAAGACCCCTGTAAAACAGTTCAGTGTCAGGTCAATGCTCTTCAAGAAGCCATCAAAAGCAAGGTCGATGCAATCGTTCTTGATCCTGTCGATACTAATGCGCTTGCCGCTAGTATTAAATCGGCAGTTGATTCGAAAATACCGGTCGTATTAATCGAATCAGGACCGGATGCAAAGCTTGCTCAGGCAATTATCGGGCCTGACAGTACAGATACAGGCAAAAAAGCTGCTCGCCAATTGGTCTCATTGATCAATAATAAAGGAACAATAGTTTTCTTGCCAGCCGCAGCCATCGATTCGCTTCAGCAGCAACGCATTAGCTTTACTCTAGCTGTAAAACAGGAACGAAAGATTAAAGTCATCGAATGCGCCTTTCCCGTGTTGGATTCCCATCCGGATTTATCCGCTTTAAATATTACGTTAGATGCACTGAATAAGTCCACCCCCGACTTGAAAGGCATTTATATTGCTCATGAAACCGCAATTCCGCTTGTTCTGGAATACATCCGAACGCATCCTTCAGCGAAAAAGTGGAAAATTGTTGCCTATGGAATGACGACAGAATCACTTCACGCCCTGAAACAGTCTAAGACCATCCAATGCCTAATAACTCCAGATGCCGAATCCATCGGTTATTGCGCCGTAACTAATGCCCTTCGAATCCTCCACAACGAAAGCTTCGAACCCAAAAAAGCCATCCCGATGCTGGTGTTGAAGAAGTAAGGGAATAGGTATCAGTCTCATTGCCCTTACTTCAATTCTTAGGAAACAGGAAAATAAGAAATCCACTTACCAAGAATAGATCAGCGTATCGATTGCAGTTCTGTAGTGCTCGTCGCTTCTAAGGGAATATGAACTCAATTATTGGCTTAGAGTAGAACAAAAATGATATTCGCCCGATGCCACGTTTAATGTCGCAATTCCATCTTTTAATTGGACAAAATCTATCCCCTCAGACTGAGCAATCGTCATACCGCTTTCTGTTATGGCATCTAGCTTATCCGCTGGGATGAACACCGTTGCCGACGTGTTTGCGGGGATTTTGATGTCTAGTTCGAACACGCTATTGTTGTGTTTCCATTCAGAGACAATGCGTCCACGTATGGATTGATATTCTGAGCGGACGAAATCGAGCTTATCAATTGCCTGTGGATAGATATTGAAATGTTTGAAGCCTGGAGCTTCAACAGTGGGTTTGATACCGCCTAAGCCCTGGGTGAACCAGGAGCCAATTGCCATAAAGCAATTATGAACACTCGATCTGTCCCAGTTAAAGAGAGGTTTCCAGTGTTCCCAGATTGTACAAGCGCCCATAGCCATCATAAAGCCATAGCCGGGGTAAGTTTGATTTGTGGTGAAGAGGTGTATTAAGTCCGAGCGTCCTTCTTTCACGAGGGTGTCAATCAGATAATAGGTTCCCAGAATGCCCGTGTCCAGATGCCCGTCACGAGTAATTTCAATATCGTCGATCAGATTCTGCAATACCTTATTGTGCTGTCCCTCAGGAACTAAGCCAATCGCCAACGGAACTGCTAAATAGGCCTGCTGTTTCTCGCCTTTGGTATAGCGACTGGTAGAAGCATCAAAGTAGGTCTCATTAATTGCTTTTTTAATCCCATCGGCTTTTGCCGCATAGGCATCGGCTTCCGACTGCTTACCGATTATTGCGGCGATCCGAGATACCAACACCACATTCCAAAAGTGCATACAGCAACAAAGGAACTCGTTTTCCTCGTCGCTAGCTTTAAATTGGACAGTCGGATCGTAATGGTCGCCTTTCCGTTGGTCGTTAGGGTCAAAGAATCTGCTGGGTGAGGCCCAATCTCCGATATGGTGTGTGTTATCTACGTTGTCTTCGGGGGTCTTGTAGTACTGAAGGAGGTTGTTCTTGGACTTGGTGTCCATGAAAGCGATCCACTTGCACATACTGTTGTAGTGCTTGGTCAGGATTCGCTTATCGCCATAGAAGCGATACATTTGCCATGGGTACAGAATGCATGCGCCGGACCATATCGAGCCTCCGCCAGAAGGGTGTCGGAAAGGCGCCGTATACATCACGTTCCCATCTTCTCGTTGACAATCCATGAAATCTTGAGCCCATTTGGTATAAAACGCGCCTGAGTCGAAGTTATAAAGGGTATGTTCCAACGCTCCCTGTCCATCACCGCCATATCCTATACGCTCCCGATGAGCGCAATCAACCTGAACAGCACTCATATTTAAGCAGCGGTGAGTAAGTTTGACTGCCTGATAGAGTTTATTAAGTGTCGCATCTGAGCTGTCAAACACACTTGCTAAATCATTATCCGTGTAAATAAAGTAACCTGTTGCGGTTACTTGTGTCGGCTGAATAGTTAGGCCGCTAACCTTGACATGACGGAATACCCTGTAGTTGAAGTGTGAGCAGAACACATCGTGTTTGCCGGAACAGATATATACATCCGTCTGGTTCATCTGCTCATCCAACTCAGGATCGGTTCCAAACTGGGAGATGAAGTATTCGAACCGCACCTTTTGGCCGATAAGACCAAAAAGCTGAAGCTCAAACCATCCAGTCATATTCTTACCCATATCAAAAACATATTCATCTGGGCCAATTTGTGTGGATGAGATGGGCTTAACCGTTTCTTTAACTCGTGTCGGCTCAACTGCTTGGGCTGAAATGTCAATGGGCGGTGGGGTGACTTCTACAGCGTCATCCCAAAGCTCGTCATCAAATCGGCAGGTGTCCCAACGATGCTGTTCCTTTGTTGCATCATAAATCTCTCCTCCGAAGTTGCTGTATTGACATTCACCAGTTGATGTAATGGGGCTATCGGAGGTTTTCCAGGTTGAGTTAGTAGCTACAATCTGTTCGGAGCCGTCTTCATAAGTAATAACTAACTGAGCCATCACGGCAGGATAGTCCATTGTGACGCCGTGAACGTTCATAGACATCTCATACCAGCCTTTAGCGAGCCAAATGCCTATGGCGTTGTTTTCATCCGCCAGATACTCTGTCACATCGTGGGTGACGTAATAGACACGCATACTGAAGTCGGATTGAATGGGGTCGAATAGATGATCATCTACTCGTTTGCCATTGATGAATACCTCATGAATGCCAAGACTTGTGATATATAAACGCGCATGTTTGGCCGGTTTATCAACATAGAAGACCTTTCGAAATAGCGGTAATGGAAAGCCTTCCGCTGTTGTTATCGATTTTCTTGTAATCCAATGGGCCTGCCATTTTTCGCTCATTATGCCGGTTTCAAAGAAAGCGATTTCGCTGTCGCGTGAGATCATCCCGCCTTTATCCCAAACACGAACTCGCCAAAAGTATCGCTGTCTAGGCGCTAAGAGGAAGCCTGCATAGGCAATTTGAAGCTGTTCATCAGAAGTAATCTCGCCTGAATCCCAGCAGTTACCAATATCTTCTTCGAGAAGGTCTTTGCTGCTGGCAACGAATATCTGATATTTAGTCTGCATCTGTCCGCGTTCATCAGATTGCAATGCCCAGTTAAAGCGCGGTTTGGGAGTATCTATCCCGATTGGGTTCACTAAATATTCGCAGCGAAGCCTAAATGGCAGAAGACCATCCCCGAGATTAGAATTATTAGTAGAGCTCATCATTCCTCCCCAGTCAAACTTATTTAAGAACGGAACCAAACGAATATGAACCTGAACCGACTGCATAGACTACCCAGCCTGGCTCTGTTCGGACTAATTCGATATCATCTCTTAGACTAACGAGCTTACGCCCTTCGGTTACTGCGCCAGGGATATTGGTCGGAAGGCATAGTGTGGCTGTTGCGCCAACCGGAATGGAAATATTGAATTCAATTGCAGGGCCATGCCGTTCCCATTCGCAAATAATAAGACCGCGTACAGATTCATAACTGGCTTTAACCCATTCTAAATCGCCAACTATCTGGGGCATTATAAGAATTTTATCGAACCCTTTTGCCGCCGGATGAGGGGCGATGCCGCCAAGAGCCTTATAAAACCACTCGCTAACCGATCCGAACATTGGGTGGTTGTGGGAGAAAGTGCATTCCTCTTTTTCCCAATGTTCCCAAAGAGTGGTCGCTCCATTTTCGAGCATATATCCCCAACCGGGGAAAGACTTCTGATTGGCAATAGTATAGGCCAAGTCAGGCTGTCCCATGTTGGTCAGCACATCGAGTAGGTACTTTGTGCCTAAGATGCCTGTGTTGAGGTGGTTATCACAAGCCTCTACCTCTTGAATTAATACAGACAGAGCGGCGCTTCGCTGTTCTTTTGGGACTAAGCCTAAGAATAAAGAGATGGACTGGCAAAATTGGGTGCCTGTATCATATCGGCCGGTTTCAGCATCGAGGAAGCGGGCGTTATAAGCTTTTCGAACATCTTCAGCTAACGCGGCATACCGCCTGGCATCCGAGGCATTCTCTAAAATCATTGCGATGCTCATCATTAAGTACACGCAATAGAAATAATAGGCTGTGCCGGTCAGTTCGATGGCCTTGGGGGTAAGACCCTCATGATCACAAAGCCCACCTTTAATGATGTTATCAATAGCGCTCGACTTTAGCAGCTCAATATATCGTTTACCGGTTACATACTGCTCCTCAAGGATGTCTTTATCGCCGTAGTATTGATAAAGCTGCCACTGTAGTAGGAGATAAGCCGCGCCCCATTCGACACAACCTGAGCCTTCGCCCAGGCCGAAATCATCGATACCCACAAACGGAGCGGTCTCGGTTATCCCTCCATTTGTCCTCACCGTATCGGCGAAGTCCCGTGTCGTTTTAGCATAGAATTGCTCCATGTCAAAGTTGAGAAGGGCCATCTCGCTGGAGGCTACTATGTCGCCTCCATAACCAAATCGTTCACGATGCGGGCAATCGGATTGAACACTGAACATATTGCTGAGCTGTGTTCGCCTGACAATTTCTTGAACACGGTTAAACATCTCGTTCGAGCAAGAGAATGAGCCGGAATCCTCTACTGCCGAGTTGAGACGGTGTCCAATAACAAAATCAAGGGTTAGATCACCTGGGTAACCTGTGATTTCTACGTAGCGAAAGCCATGGAAAGTAAATCGCGGAGTATAGGTTTCGATGCCTTCGCCCTTGAGAATAAAGACATCCGTTTGATAGGCATTAATCGGCGCGCCGGGTATTTGAGGCTCTTTATCGCCTTTAATTTGCCCACAGGCGGCGGTATTGGCGTTAAGAGTGCCGTCGGGATTGAGCAGTTCGCCATAAACCATCTTGATTTCCGTTCCAGTAGTCCCCTGTGCATGAAGAGTAATCCATCCGGAGAAGTTCTCCCCCATATCAACGATATAAGCGTCTGAAGGAGATTTTGTAATAAGCACAGGGCTAAAGGAGTGGGTGATTTTGATTGGCGGAGCTGATTGGGCACATAACGGGCCGATAGGTTCGGTTGTTAAGATGGCCTGTTTCCAACCTATATCATCAAAACCGGGTTTATCCCAACCTGCTTGCTCTTTTCGAGCGTCATAAACTTCGCCGAGGTAGATGCTGTTGCGAATAATCGGGCCATCGTCAACTTTCCAGCTTTCGTCGGTAACAATGCTTTCCATCGTGCCGTCAGAATATTCAATATTAAGCTGCAAGGTAGCCCGAGGCTGGCCAATTGTCAGATGTTCGCGAAGATTGATTCTTCCCCACATACGGAAGGGTAGGGGATTATACCAACCATTGCCAAGCATGATGCCTACTGCATTTTCGCCTTCTTGAAGTAGTTCAGTGACATCGTAGGTTGAATACAAAATGCGTTTTGAGTAAGTAGTCCAGCCGGGATCGAGAACATGTTCGCCAACCTTTTCGCCATTCAAACTCAATTCATAATAGCCGAGACCGCTCACATAAGCTCGGGCTTTCTTGATAGGTTTTGAGGCAATAAAATCTCTTCGCAACAGCGGAGCAGGGTCGTCTTTGAAGAAGTCTGCATCCTTCAAAAGGGCAGGCTTGTCGGCGCTTATCCACTTGCCTTGCCAATCTTCCTGCGAAAGCAGTCCCATCTCCCACCAAGCAGGTTCGCTCCATTCTGAAAGATTGCCATCTTTATCCCAAACCTGCACTTTCCATTCGCACCGCTGGCCGCTTGACAATGGTTGGCCTTCATAGGTTATGTGGATGCTTTGTCCTGATTCGATGCGGCCGCTATCCCAAATTTCATCGTCGAAAGACGTGACTATGATCCGGTAGGCGATCTGCTTTTGACCCTGTTCATTGGAAATAAGCTGCCAGCTTAATCGAGGGTTTGGGTTATCAATTCCAAGTGGGTTGTCGGTATATTCCGTGCGTAATCGTGTTGGTTCAATCCCTGCCATTAATCTTATCCTTATCGTCTGTCAACCATTCAAGGTTGAAGTGAGCGAAAGTTATTTTCTCATAGGGGTTTAGGTTGCCGCGCTCGTATAAGCAACCGATTGTGTTATCCGATAGCTCACAAAGGCATGAGTAAGCTGAGTGACCGGGTTCAATTGTCTTGCCAACTGGCCAGGTCATGCCGTCATCGTAACTTAATCGTACCTTTACATCAGTGCGATCATCCCCATAGCCGCATGCGGGATTTGAAAATAAAAGGCAATTTTTGTGTTGATGGCGAATAATGCTCCCTTGGCAGGTGGGTTCATAAATCGTCGGCTCCAATCGAACTTCCGACCAGGTTAATCCTCCGTCTTTGCTGGTGGCGAACGCTCGTTGTCCCTCCTCACCATGCCATCGACTGCTTATCAATAGCGAGCCATCGGCTAACTCGACAACCTGACATTCATTGGTCTGTTCCCCGAGACTACCACCTATATGCCAAGTTGCGCCTCGATCGTCACTATAGATGATATGAGACTTTAAAATTGATGAAACAACATGATCGCAAGGAATGATTAAACGTCCTGTCGATAGTTGAATGCCCACCCCAGGCCCTGTTGCATACCAGCTCCAATTGGGATCTTTCGTCGAATCTGTCACTTCTACCATCTCAGACCAAGTCACCCCATCATCTTCGCTAGTCATATACCAAACGGTGCGTGTATGATCGGGTGTATCTAAGATGCTATGGTTATAATCACCGGGGTTTCGAGTGAGGAATAGCCATAATACTCCTGTATCGCGGTCTTGAAGGG
>JBAXQP010000056.1 GCA_037131655.1 bacterium
TCCCTGTTTCACTTCGACCTATGGAGGGGATTTTGAACGTCGAGTTTCTAAAAAATAATCGTTGGATAGTGGTTATAGGCGCTCTCATGGTGCAATTTGCCTTGGGCGCTATTTATGCATGGTCGGTATTTACGCCTGATCTTGGGAAGGCTCCCTTTAATTTCACACCAAACCAAACGCAGGGCATTTTCTCTGCAGGGTTGGCGGCATTTGCCTTAATGATGATTGTCGCAGGCCAACTCCAAATGAAATTTGGGCCGAGAATGATGACCATGATCGGCGGCTTTTTACTTGGTTTAGGGTATGTATTGGCTGGCATGTTCGGGCATACTTTCATAGCACAGCTTGTGTGCATCGGTCTAATTGGCGGAAGCGGCATTGGTCTTGCTTATGTCTGCCCTATCGCTGTTGGCATGAAGTGGTTCCCTGACAAAAAGGGACTCATCACCGGCTTAGCGGTTGCGGGATTCGGCTTTGGCGCGACCGCATGGGTAATGCTCGCGCCCACATGGGCCAACGCGGCCGGCGTTATAGACGTACTAAAAGTCTTCACTATCTATGGATGTATATTTTTCGCGCTTGTCGAATTGGGCTCAATTGTCATGGTCAATCCACCCGCAGATTGGGCGCCGGCAGGTTGGAGTGGACCGAAGTCATCAACTTCAGGAAAAACTATCGCTTCTGTCGAATTCTCTTCCAGTGAAATGGTCCGCACCCCGCAGTTCTACATGCTGTGGCTTACGTTTGTGTTCAGCGCGCTGGCGGGGCTGATGGTGATCGGCATTATAAAACTCTTCGGCATTGATGCCCTCCAAGAGAGAAGTGGAATGACAGAGAAGGCAGCTTCGGCTGCTGCCGGTGTGGCGATGGCGGTATTCTATGCGCTCGCGAATGGTCTTGGTAGAATCGTATGGGGTGCCGTTTCAGATAAGATCGGCCGCAAGACCTCTATTATCATCATGACCGCCTTCCAAGGCGTGATGATGGTTGCCTTCTACTTAATCGGTGGAAGCGTCGGGCTCCTATTCGCAGGAGCGACAATCGTCGGGTTCAACTTCGGCGGTAACTTTGCGCTATTCCCTGCCATTACAGCAGATTTCTTCGGTACGAAATCTGTTGGCCGCAACTATGGTTGGTTATTCACAGCCTATGGCATCGGCGGCATTGTCGGCCCGATGATGGCAGGCCACTTTAAGGCGATTGGAAAAGGGCATGGAGTAACCGCATGGATGCCCGCCTTTATGATTGCAGGCGCCTTATGTATCGTGGCTTCCATTATCACCATACTTATCAAGCCGCCTGTGAAGGCTGCGATACTGACGCCTGTCAAGGAAAGAGAACTGGCTGGAGTTAAATAAACTCAGTTCACTTTTTATATACTCTTCAACCCATCTTGAATATCTTCAGGATGGGTTGATTGTTTTTGCGGAGAAAAATACTCTTAAAAAGATACTGGTAAAATTATTGTGGTTAATGGGTATAGTTGAATATGGAAATCTATTAGTAGCAGTGATTCTGCCTGATGGGTCTGCAACCATTTAGCTGATCTTGAGTGAAAGGGTTGGCTCGCGCCAACACGGAGTTACTGGGAGGATAAATGCACCAATTTCATACATTTTCTGTTGTACCTAAACTGCCCGATAAACTGCGGCCGTTAGAAAAACTGGCTTTTAATCTACGATGGAGCTGGGATAGCAGCCTTGCCGAACTTGCCAAAATGCTCGATTCGCATGCTTGGGAAGCTTCGTGTCATAACCCGGTGACGATGCTGGGCATGGTTCCTCAAGAGCGCCTTTCTCAAGCTGCTGAAGACCCTGTATTTATTGAACACATGGAAACGGCCTATCGGGAGTTGCAAGACCACTTAACAGGCGATTTCTGGTTCCAACAAGCACATGCAGATGCGGAGAATGTCAGCATCGCTTATTTCTCGGCTGAGTTCGGAATTGCGGAGTGTTTGCCAATTTATTCGGGCGGTCTTGGAGTTTTAGCAGGCGATCACCTGAAAGCTGCCAGCGAACTTGGCGACCCTTTGGTTGGAGTAACACTGCTCTACCAAAAGGGTTACTTTAGGCAATATCTCAATGTTGATGGATGGCAGCAGGAACGATATCCCTCAAACGACTTCAGCAATCTCCCCATCAACCTGATGAAGAAGCCTGATGGTAGTCCAGTCACTATTTCAGTCGACTTTCCCAACCGCAAAGTTCATGCACAGGTGTGGGAAGCTAAAGTCGGTCGCGTTTCCCTCTATATGCTCGATACAAATGTGGCTTTAAATGATGCGCGCGACCACTACATCACCAACGAACTCTATGGCGGCGATCAAGAGACACGCATTCAGCAGGAGATCATGTTAGGGATCGGCGGCACTCGCGCGTTGGTTGAATTGGGGATTTCACGTACTGTCTATCACATGAATGAGGGACACTCTGCATTTCTTGCGCTTGAGCGGATACGAATGCTCATGCAAGAGAAGGGTATCAGCTTCGATTTGGCTCGTCAAATAACGAGCGCCGGGAACGTTTTTACCACTCATACACCCGTTGCCGCAGGGTTTGATGTTTTCCATCCGGCGATGATGCAAGTTTATTTTGGAGATTATGCCAAATCGCTTGGTTTGGAATGGGAAGAGTTCATGGCGCTAGGCCGAGTAGACCCCAGCGACAAGACTTCAGGCTTTAACATGGCGGTTTTGGCTATGAAAAATTCGCCCTATGTAAATGGGGTAAGTAAGCTTCATGGCCAAGTCTCGCGCTCGATGGTTGAGCCGTTATGGCCTGGCTATTCAAACGAAGAAATCCCTGTGAATTCTGTCACCAATGGGATTCATACCAGCAGTTGGATATCTGCTGATATGGCACGATTATTTGACGAATATCTTGGCTTTGAATGGTCAAGCCAGGTACCGAAAGAGGAAATATGGGCGAAGGTCGATGAAATTCCTGATGAGGAATTGTGGGCAATCCATCAACGCCATCGTATGAAGCTGGTCGAGTTTGCGAGAAAGCGAATGCATGAGCAGTTGGTTCAGCGAAATGTAAATCGTCGTGAGGTAGATGCGGCAAAGAATATCTTGAACCCGGAAGCGCTTACCATCGGCTTTGCTAGACGCTTTGCAACTTACAAGCGCGCAACGCTCATCTTAAGCGATCCGGAGCGGCTCAAGAAAATTATATCCAATACCGACCGTCCAGTCCAGTTTGTTTTTGCTGGAAAAGCGCACCCAAAGGATGATGCCGGCAAAGATTACCTTCGCCAAATCGTTCACTTCGCGCGTGAAGAGTCTGTGCGCAATCACATGGTCTTCTTAGAAGATTACGACCTTGCAACCGCCCGTAAAATGGTGCACGGAGTTGATGTTTGGCTGAATACGCCCCGACGACCGATGGAAGCCAGCGGAACAAGCGGTATGAAGGTTGTTTGCAACGGCGGCTTGAACTTCTCGGTGCTTGATGGCTGGTGGGCAGAAGCCTATGAGCCGGAGGTCGGCTGGGCAATCGGTTCGGGCGAAGAGTACACGGATTTCGCCTATCAAGATCGTGTTGAAGCTCAGGAAATGTATGAGTTGCTGGAGCAGGATATAGTTCCGTTATTCTATAACCGAGACCAAGATGATGTCCCGCATGAATGGATTGCGAAAATGAAAGCCTGCATGCGTAAACTGATGCCAGTATACAGTACCTGCCGAATGGTACGCGAATATACCGATCGCTTCTATATTCCGGCCGGCAAGAGGTATCAGACCTTTGCCGGTGATGATTACAGCCGCGCCCAATCAGTTGTCGATTGGAAAAAGCGAATCAAGGCCAACTGGTCACAGGTTAGCGTGGGAGAGGTTAAGGAAGAAGAGGGAAACTTACTTACTATCGGCAGCGAGATGAAAATCTCTGCAATGGTCGAACTAGGTGTTCTTTCCCCGACGGATGTTTCAGTTGAAATCTATTGGGGTAATATCCGTACTGAAACCGGTGTTGTCAATGGCAGGACGATTCGAATGACTCGCATTGAATCCAAAGATGGGCTGCATCATTATGAGGGCTGCATTCCTTGCGATAATAGTGGATTACATGGATATACGATCCGAGTAATACCCGATCATCCAGACGCAGTTATCCCCTACGATTTGAACTTGATAACGTGGGAATAAACTAGTCGTAGGGATATAAGTAACAAGAAAGCCTCGCCTGCAATAGCAAGCGAGGCTTTCTTGTTTTTGGGCTATGAACCTGATACGCCAAAGTTGTTGATGATGGCAAGGAAGTCTAAGTCATCAACGATATTATCACCGTTCGAATCATAAATCGATCCGATACTGCCGAAGTTGTTGATGATGGCAAGAAAGTCAAGGTCATCTATTACGTTGCTATCGGTAACATCGCCCATAATTAAGCCTGCATGAGCAGGACCATCGAACGTTCCTGCGATGTTAGATCCGGAAGTGGTCACCGTGAGCGTTTGGCTTAGATATTTGAAGGGCTTAGCGCGAACAGTATGGCTGCCGGTAGGCGGAAGCGAAACTTGAAAAGTGGCTGTATTGCCGGAACCGGTCATCGAGACTGATGTAGGCGCGCCGCCATCAATAGTCACTTGAACTGGCAAACTCGAAATAGGGGTAACAGAACCTACCCACCCACCGAGTTTTATTGTTCCAGTGAATGAAATATCTGGAGTGACAGTATTAACAGTTATCTGAGATGCCCCAACATTGCCCACTTTATCCGTTGCCTCTACCCGTATAATGTGGGAACCGCCTATCGATGGTGCGTTCCAGGTTGTCGATGGACTAGTTCCCATTCCATTCGCAATCTGGCCTCCATCTAAGAGGATCACCCAGGTATCCGGATTAGCATCGGTAATCGTCGCGCCGATACTAACTGCCCCGCTCACATTTGCGCCATCAGTTGGAGTATTGATAACAACCGAAGGGATAATTCGGTCAACCGTAATCGATCTTGCGGTTGACAAACCGCTGTTTCCGGCAAGATCCGCTGCGGTTGCCTGGATTGAGTGAGAACCTTCACTAAGTGAACTGGTACTCACCGATTGGTTCCATGTGGGAGTAATTCCAGTTAGCAAATTCGTTGTACCATCCGCTTTGACCTGCCAACTTGTAAGATACGTGTCTGAAGCAGAACCACTGACGTTCATCGAAGTGCCCACAAACTGATTAGCGATCGGAGTACTTAAGATAACGGTTGGATTCGTTCGGTCAACAGTAATCGTTCTTGCGGTTGACGAACCACTGTTTCCGGCTAAATCAGTGGCGGTGGCTTGGATTGAGTGAGAACCTTCGGTAAGCGAACTGGTGCTGACTGACTGGTTCCATGTGGGGGTACTGCCCGAAAGCAGATTTGTTGTGCCGTCCGCTAAGACTTGCCACACTGATAGGTTCGTATCAGTTGCCGATCCGGTAGTCGTCATCGAACTTCCCACATACTGATTAGCAATCGGAGAGGTCAGTGTGACAACAGGAAGCGTATTATCGACATTAATGGTATGCACATCGGTTACTGAGTTTGAGGAAAGAGTGATCGTATGCGAACCATCTCCGTTCGTGGTTGAATCCCAGGGATTAGAGGGACTTGCGCTGCTTCCGCTGGCGATTGTAGTAGCCCCATCGAGCAGCCAGTTATAAGCAGGGCTTGCACCCCCGTTGGTGATCGTTCCGGTTAGCGTGATCGTTCCTTTGACCCATTGGTTTACTGTGGGTTGAGTAATAGCGACCGTGACGGGTAAGTTGACACTCGCACTTAGGGTATATCTTTGTACATCAGATACAGCTCCCGCAACATTCGATACGGTGAAATAGAACGTGCCTGTCGATGGCAGACTGTAATTACTAATCGTCTCGCTTTGTCCTGCTCCAGTTGCATTCTGGGTTAGCAGAAGTGATGTGCCATTTGTGTTATAAAGTTTAATCTGTAAGTCGTTGATTGTTAACGTATTAATTGAGCTCGTAGTAGTATCGCTATTACCGACTAAATAGGTCGATCCAACTGGCGTTACGGTTATTGTCACCGAGGATATCTGGCTTACTGTGAACTTAAACCAATCTATATCGTTGCTGATATCTGTTGAGAGATTGCTTGTAATAGTGGGAGTGCTCGTTAGCGTTCCAAGGTTTGTGGCGGAAGAATTGATGTCATTGTTTTCGAGAGAATCGCCGTAAAATAACTCACTGCCGCGAATATCATCATCTTGCGGTCCATCGAAATTGGTATTGAGATAAGGCTCCATCAGCTTTGTATGGTCTAATGGCCACACATGACCCAACCCCAACCCATGTCCATGCTCATGCATGATGGTATTGCGAAGCCATCGATAATTATTGTTTGTAATGTTCCATGCTTCTGATGTATCGAACACCATATCGCCGGTGTCGGGGAAGAAAGTATATGCCAGGACGTTATACTGGCCGTCGATATTATGTCCTACGATACGGATATCCCCACGCTTTCCAAGAAAACCTGGTCTAGTCGGAAATGTCGTACTGTCATCGCTTACTTCCGTGTAGGTAATCCCAGAAACTGTATGCCAAGCTTGAAAGCTTTGAGCAAACAACGTCTTCCACACAGTAGTACTACTAAACTGGCTATCAAGCGTAGCATTTAAGACATTCGGCGAAGCTATTTCACCCCCATAGCTGCTGGGAATATTAATGCCATCCGCAGGAAAGCTGTAAGTAAGCTTGATGGGATCTCCTTGCAAGCCAGTGCCCCCGTTTGCCGTTGTGGTCCATCGAGTACTGGCGACATATCGAGTTAATTCACCACCTGGCAATTTACTTAGGATTGAATTAAGATCGGTTTCATTAGTACCTGGTGAAACGCACAGTGAAATGGTATCCGTTTCGATACAAAAAGGCTGATCGCCGTTTCGGCTGATCATATCTCTGAGTACAATCATATCAACGGCTTTTTGGACAGGGTTCTCATTATCCAGCAACCATGGCCTCCAATCGACAAGAGACATTGGAGAGGTCATGTTAAAAGCCGAACCAATGAATGACGAGTTAGCTGCTCGAGCATTGGCAAACAATGCGAATATGAAGAAGGCACCAAAAACTATCAAAATTAGGACAATTATCTTTTGCATATTTATTTCCTGCTATAACCAATAACTAAAAACGCGAACCGATTCAGCCGAGCTTGCGGTTCGCGCTATCTTTAGAGCATACGTATCCTATTACATTATAACTCAACTTTTCAGAATCTGCCACTAGCCTACTTGCTTGTTATACTTATCTTGTAGTCAATATTTGACAGTGGGAGCGATTTGATGTTAAACTTTATATGAATTGGAACCAAAGGAGGTCCCTACAAGTTATGTCTGGCCATTCTAAGTGGCATAATATACGACTTCGTAAAGGTAAGCAGGACGCAGAGCGCGGCAAGATTTTCACGAAGCTGGCAAAAGAAGTTATTATTGCGGCAAGAGACGGCGGCGGGAACCCGGACATTAACCTCAAGCTCCGGCTCGCTATTCAAAAGGCGAAAGCCAACAGCATGCCTGCCGACAATATTAAACGGGCCATTCAACGTGGGACCGGAGAAATCGATGGGGTCCTATTCGAGGAAGTCATCTACGAGGGTTACGGTCCCGGGGGCGTTGCTGTCATGACTCAATGCTTGACCGATAATCGCAACCGAACTGTCGCTGAGATACGTCATGCTTTTGCCAAACTTGGCGGCAATATGAGTGAAAGCGGTTCAGTCGCCTGGCAATTCCATGCTAAAGGGATGATTCTCATCGAAAAGGATAAAGTCGATGAGGACACCGTGATGAATGTCGCGCTTGAAGCAGGCGCTGAAGATGTTCGTACGGAAGAGGAATACCACCAAATTATCACAGGCTTTGAGGAATTCGGGGAAGTTCGGCAGAAGATTGAGGATGCCGGTTTGCCGATGGAAAGCGCTGAACTGACAATGATCCCTCAAAATCTTGTTCTACTAGACGCGCATGAAGCCAACAAGATGATCCGTCTAATGGATGCTCTTGAAGACTTGGATGACGTACAAAACGTCTACGCCAACTTCGACATCCCCGACGACATCTTCCAGGACGCAATTCGATAGTTTTTAGGTTAAGGGTTAAAGCCAAATCCGAAATGTCCCCTTAAACCAGGAGGGGCTGGAAGGCATCTTTTTGTACAAGAGAATGCGGAAGAGAACCTCCCCTTGCCCCTTCTCGATGAGGAGGGGATTATGGAACTTTACTAAAAACCTAGTAAAACACCCAAACAAAAATATTTTGTTTATCGTCTAGATAAGTGTAGTGGATAAATTAGTCGCCGTGTTAAAATGAATAGGTCTCTCGTTAGTCATTGGCAATGGCCAAAGCGCCAATTTCCATATGCGACTGTGGGGCTCGTGCTATTGAACGTGCTAATGGCGCTTGTCACGTTGCCTAATAGCGATATTTCCGGTTCAAGAAACCTATTCGATGTCTTCGGCTTCATCCCCAAGGATCCTAGGGCTGCCGCTGTTGTTTCTAGTCTATTCCTTCACGCTGACGCAATTCACCTGCTGACCAATATGATTTTCTTATGGGTTTTTGCCAGCCATGTTGAATCGGCAATCGGTTTAGTACCGACCTTACTGCTTTATTTGGCAGGTGGGGTTACAGCAGTGATGACCCACTGGGCTGTTTCGATTGAAATGAGCCCAGTGACAGCAAGCCAGCCGCTTATTGGCGCTTCGGGCGCAGTCGCATCGATTATCGGCTATTTTGCCCTCCGTTACTATCGCTCCAGCGTTAAGATGATGTTCGGCACCGGTTGGAGAACATCCGCGTTATGGATTCCTGTATGGGTTGCCGCTCTGGTATGGATCGGCATTCAGAGCGCGGGAGCGATTTCTTCTTTGATGGATAATCAATCCAATAATATCGGCTATTGGGCGCATTTAGGCGGGTTCGGTTTTGGAATGATAGTTGGCGCTTTATGGCGTGCCGGTAATGTGGGAGAACGTGAAAGCAGCATCGAACAGGCCGAGGACGCGCTAAGACTTTCAAACCCAGCCACAGCGCTCAATTATCTACGCCCTCTTTTGTTGAACAATCCGGAAGACGCAGAGGTATTGGCTGTTACCGGTGCGGCATGGGAGCAACTGGGTGATCGTGAGTTGATGGGAGCCGATTGGGCGAAAGCAATTCGTTTCGGTATCGATACAGGCCAATTCAATATTGCCCGTGAATGCGCTATTAGGATGAAGGATCGACATCTTATTGGAGCCGTTGCCCCCACTCAACGATATCGTCTTGGATGTTTATGTTTTGAATATGGCGACCCGGAAATGGGCGTCTCACTCCTCGAATCAATCATCGTTGGCACCGGATACAGCGCCGATCGCGAGCATTCCCTCATAAAACTTGCCGACTACTATCTAAGAGGCCGAAAAAGCCCCGAACGCGCCCACAAGCTCCTCGAACGCTTCCTAACCGACTACCCCGGCAGCATCTTTGCCGACACCGCCCAGGGATGGATAAAACAGTTTCATTCGTAGCGAAGAAAAGCTCAAGAGACTGTCGTCCTAGTTTGATAGAAACTTGGACTAATCAAACGGTTTGAACATACCTATATTTAGGAAGGAAGCTTATAGCTGCTTTCACAAGGGTATGATCTTAGAGGGATTCTTAGCGCACATAGGATAATTCGCCCGATATGGACGAAAACATACCAAAATCTCTCAATCGCTTGGAAGTCATGCGTGGATTACGCATGGCAAATATCGAGTTTTTCCTCTTTAACGCGGGGTTGGTGCTGCTGACCGGGCCGTTCCTGATCGGTTATGCGCGTTCGATCGGCGCTAACTACTTTTGGATTGGCGTGTTGACTGCGTTGCCTTTCTGGGGCGAGTTGATGGAAATCCCAGGGGCGCTATGGGCCTCTCGTTTTGCTTCACGCCGACGGTTTGTGCTTCCAATAGCCTTTATTGAGCGCTTGGCATATGTTCCTATTATTTTAGTCGCCGTATTTGCCGCCACCCATTCAACACCTGTCGGCTTCTCTGTTCCTCTCCTGCTATTAGCGTTATCTTATACGGCTGCCTCCGCGCTGATGACTGCTCGAACACCGGCATGGATGGCTTGGCTTGCTGATATAGTGCCTGAAGACATACGCGGTCGATATTTTGGTTGGTACAACGCATTAAAACAATTGCCCTTGCTTGTAATAGCAATTCCGGTCGGGTGGTATTTGGATGTACTTTTAACTCGGCACATTGTATCGCCTCAGCTTGCATTCGGTTCGGTATTTGCCATCGCTTGCTTGTGTCTTTTCGGCGCCTACTATGCGCTATTCCTTCGCCCCGAAGCTCCTCGTGTTCAAGAACAGGCCGCACGAAGTTTTGGAGACACGCTTAAAGCTATCAAGGTTCCATTGGCTGATAAGCAATTCATGCGCTTGGTGTTCTATTTCGCCATCGCGAACGGGATGTCCATGCTCATAGGACCCTTTGTGACCGCTTATATGCTCGATCCAAAGCCGAACGCGTTAAATCTCGGGTATTTCATGGTCAATATGATTTCAGCAATTTCGGGAGTTTCAGGGATTCTTTCTCTACGCACTTGGGGCTATTTCAGCGACAAGTACGGTAATAAACCACTCTTAGTGGTGTCGGGCTTTGGGTTTGTCGTCCCACCAATTGTTTGGGCGCTTATTAATCCTAGCATGTCCATCTGGACTCTTATGATTATCCTAATTCCGATGCATATATTCGCAGGGATTAACTTCTCTGGCCTAATGCTCAGCCAGTTCAACCTCACTCTAGCGCTCTCGACTGATGAGAACCGACCTGGGTACCTTGCCCTCTTGAACACCGTTACGGGTCTAATGGCCGGCACCGGTTCGTTAGTTGGCGGGGCTTTGCTAACCAGGCTTTCGCTAACCAGCCTCGGGCTTGAACACTCTTTTGAACTGATGTTATCTATTAGTGCGTTGGGACGTGGACTTGCTCTCCTATTTTTACGCAAAGTCAGAGACCCGCAAGCCAGTTCGACCCGCTATTTTATATCACAAATCACTTCCGCCAAACCCTCCGGCTGGACGGCGCTTTCTCAAATGAACCGCAGTCGCTCTGAACAAGACCGCGTAAAAGCAGCTGATGCGCTTGGTCAATCGAAAATGGCCGTTGGAGTTGATGAACTAATCAAAGCCTTAGATGACCCAAGCCCTGAGGTAAGACGAAGCTCCGCCCAAGCTCTCGGACGCATTGGTGACGCCAAAGCGCTACCGGCCTTAGTCAACAAACTTGAAGATGAGGCTTCGAATATTGAGCCCGAAGCTGCCAAAGCGTTAGGCGATATCGGCGATAGTGAAGCTGTGCCGGTCCTGGTTGAAAAACTAGATCACCCAAATCCCACAGTCCGCCAAGCCGCAGCATCCGCTCTCGATCAAATGGGAGATTCAAGAGGAGCGGAGGTTTTAGCCGATGATTCAGGCACAGGAATAAGCGCCAACGATATGCTGGAAATGCCGTTTGATGAGATTATCAAGTTGCTGAATAACCCCGAAGCCCATAACCGTGCCGATGCCGCTGAAGCGCTGAGACTGCTTGGAGAACCCAAAGCTGCGCCTATTCTACGCGAACAATTAGAAAAAGAAGATCAACCATTAGTAGTCGGAGCTTTAGCCTATGCGTTGGGATGGCTAAGTGATTGTGAAGACGCTCCCCTCCTGCTTTCGAAGTTAGCAACTATCGAGCACCCCCACGTTCGCAACCGAATAGCCCTTGGCGTTGCTCATATTTGGGGTGTTGAAGACGAACTCTATAAGCTCTTTGCCTTAGAGGAAATGGAACAGGATAAAGCGATTATGAAGATCGTCAAACCGCTGATCAAAAACGCCCCCAACCTCTCAGAAGCCATTGACGCCTATGCCGCAGGAAACCACCAAGGCCTAGCCCTCGCCCTCGCTG
>JBAXQP010000057.1 GCA_037131655.1 bacterium
CTGGTGAATATTACAAGCTCACTCTCTAAACTTCAGGAAATCTCGGAGGTATTGGGTGGGGGGAGAAGAGGCGATAGAGGAGAGGCAAGAAGCAAGAGGCAAGATTACGGATGAGATTAAGATTAGGATTAAGAGTATGATGCCGGAAATTCGCTCTTCGTACTAGAACGTGTCATCGCGAGGGTGAATGTGCCGAAGCAACCCCCTCCATGCCCTACTGATTGTTAATCCTTACCGTCAACAGGTACGGCCGGAAGGCATACTCAGGGATACGGATCACAAAACAAACAAGACCCCTGCGTAACCGCAAAGGCCTGGTTTGTTCTGTAAAAGAACTACTTCTGTGAAGAGTGCAATGCACCGTCTTTGCTCGGGGACAGGTCAGTTAACCAACGGTCTAGGACTAGGTGAGCTGAACCTAGGGCAGAGGCATACTCATCGGATTCGATGCCCGCAAGTCGAAGGTTTTCGTAAACGTCAGGGAGAGTATTTAATCTCACATGGCGTTTGACCGTATCGAGCACGATGGAGCCTAAATTGACTAGATCGCCTGCAAACAGAATTGTTTTCGGCCTTAGCATGTTGGCCAAGTTGGCAACGGCATCACCGATCGCATCGGCCACTTCAGAAATTACACGGTAGCAAAGCTGATCGCCTGCCTGCGCCGCTCTCATAACTTGAGCTATTGTCAAGTTGCTGTTGTCTTTAAGCGATTCACGTAACAAGGAAGGGAAACCGGAATCCAATTCTTCTTTAATGCGGTTCAAGATGCAGGGTTCTGATACAATCTCTTCCATCATAACCGGTGGGCGTGATGGCAGGCATACTTTCAAATGGGCTAGGTCAAGTGCAGCTCCATCAACCCCTTGGTAGAGCGAACCACTAATAGCCAGTGCGCCACCGATGTTATAATTCAAGTCGATTAATAAAACAGTCTGGTTCCTTAAATTTGTATAGTTGTAAATCTCATATCCTAATCTGGTTCGAGCGTTATTATCAACAGAGATGAGCTTATCTTTAAATGCTTTCGATACTTCGGTTGTAATGTCCACTGATTCCCAGTTAAATAGTCCAGGTGTTACTTGAGCCGTTCCGGTTTCGCTGTAAACGACGCCTGAGAGTGAAATCCCTACACCCAGAAGTCGGTCAGCTTGAGCATCAGCTTTACTCGTAGCCATTTCGGCTGCTTTGACGATTCGCTTTATGATTTCTGAGGGTGAGGCGCCGGGGGTTAAATCTTCGCGTGATTGGTTAACGACAGAACCATCCGCATCCATTAAAACAGTGCGGATAAGGTTAGGACAAACTTCAAGCCCGGCAATATAAGCGCGACCGGATGCTAGCCTTAGCTGAACAGGTCGTCTTCCACCCAAAGATACCGCTCGGCCTGATTCTCGAAGCCAACCATTATTGATAAGGCGACGAATGACCATCGAAATCGCGGCAGGACTTTGCCCAAGACGCTTGGCTAGGTCGGAGCGAGTTATATCAGGGAGATCATATACGTATCGGATTAATTGACGTTCAACGCGCCAAGCGCTCGGAGTTCTTTTTCTTTTTCTCAACATACTGCTTTTTCTCCAATCGAGTCTGGAAGATCGCCCTGCCATTAAGTTAATTGGATGATCTCACTCTTGCCTAAAAGGATACATCTAAAATAGAAGATTCTTCAACTGTAGAAACAAATATTTTGCTTGTAGTGATAACAATTTTTCAAAGTCTACCCTTGTAGGTTCAATTGAATTTGAAGTTAATTGCTAAGGTTTTGACTATGAATGTGATGAAGAACAGCACAGGTATAATCCTAGCAATGAAACGTGTTTTATTTTTTCTAGGGCGTTTTGGTTTATGGGTTGAAATAATTTTACTTTTTGGCGGGGCAATCAGTTTAATGTTGGCAACCCGTTGTGAGCCTTGGTATCGTCTTGTTAACCCTGAGTACTGGATACTTAGAGTTCAGGGGAAAGACCTTTTCGACCAGTCAGGGGTGCTTTGGCATGGTAATCGGAACCGGCCGGAAATCGCTCTTACTTTTGACGATGGTCCGGATCCTGTTTACACGGATAGAGTTTTGGATGCATTAAAACGCGCCAATATGAAAGCAACTTTTTTCTTAGTTGCAAAAAATATTAAAAGTAATCCTGAATCTGCCAAAAGAATAATAAAACGCATTTTAGCGGAAGGACATGATATCGGCTGCCATTCCTACGACCATCAAAGGATGCCGACGCTTACTTACGATCAGCAGTGGCGTCAACTGCGAGATTCGAACGTGATATTAGCTCAAACGGTAGGCCGCCAATATCACTTATATCGGTCTCCTTACGGAGATTGGAACAATGATACTTTGCGGGCAGCCCAAGCGCATAGAATGATTCTGGTCAACTGGACTGTTGGCGGGGACTCCTATTACAACTATGAAATGACCAGTCATTACGTCGGTAAGATTTTGCGGCATACGGGAAAAGGCAGTATTCTGCTGCTTCACGATCGCGGAAATCACCACTTAACGGCTGAACGCTTAGATCAACTTCTTAATGGAATAAAAGAAAGAGGGTTGACCTCAGTTACCCTGTCACAATTACTAGGAAAATTACCACAAAGAGCGAAGTGGAACTTTAATTTTGAAACCCTTCGTATATTGGGTAGTAGGAGGGATGCGAACTCTAATGATTATTGCTCGAGACGACGTGGTACCTCAAGAACTTGATAGCCACGATTTCGAGGAATACATGCGCCGGCACTACCGGCACGCGTATCACCTAGCATTTCGTATGGCAGGTAATGAGGCGGATGCGGAGGATCTGACGCAAGAAGCTTTTTTGCGCGCTTATAGATTCTTCGATCGTTATGATCCGCGTTTGCCATTCACCAGTTGGCTTTACAGAATTATGACGAACGTTTATATTGATGAAGTTCGTAAACGAGGTAAAGCTAAGGTGTATTCACTGGATGAGCCTATTCGCTCTGATAGTAGTGAATCGACGGTGGCTTGGGAGATCAGCGATCCCAATGCCGATCCTGAAATGCAGGTCATGGAACAGATATTAGAAGTGGATCTCCAAGAAAGTTTACAACGCTTATCTCCGGAGTTCCGATGGTCAGTTATCCTTGCGGATGTTGAAGGGTTATCTTACGAAGAGATAGCCGAAACGATGCACTGCTCGATAGGGACTGTCCGTTCTCGCATTCACCGAGGCCGAAAGCAATTAAGGGCGTTCTTAGAAAAGAAACGTCCTGAATGGAAATCAAATGCTCAGAGGTGATTTTTTAATGTTGAATTGCCGTTTAATTGAACGAATGTTGTCTTCTTACATCGATGGAGAACTTTGCGGCGTGGAAATGATGCGTATCCGCCGCCATCTCCAAGAATGCTCTGATTGTCGCGTTGAGCACGATCATATTTTGATGACCAAACGGGTGGTTTCATTGATGCCGGTGCGTCAGCCCAATGTTGACTTCGAAGTACGCCTCATGCAGCATGTTTTTGATTCCAACTCTCAAGTTAAGGGTTCACGTTGGCTGTTTTGGATGACTGACCTGAAGAACGCTTTTCGAATGCCTTCTGAAAGAGCCAAACGAGTGCTTGCTTTTGGTGGAGCGTTGACTGCTATTGCCTGGATGGCAGGAACCGTAAATGATTCAGCCTACGTTTCCGCTCCTCCTCTGGGCGCTTCGAACGTCAGCGTAATAATTCCCGCCCAACGAGATTTTATTCGCACAAGCGCAATCCCTGTTATTCCGGCTAACAATGTTCATAATTCAAAGATAGGTTACGCTGGACTATATCCACCCATCGCCGGTAATGGAAGCACTGAAAATACCAATTTTAAGATCGATAATTACGACTTGATTATCAGTGGACGCTAACCGTTTCATGAAAACTCATGCTGCCGATTTAGTCGACTACTCAGGATGAGGCGTGATGAGTTAAAAGCAGCTCTGTTGTATTGAGTAAATCCATCCTGAGTGCGAAGCTATTTTCGTTGTCTCCTAAAGTTTAACTTTGAATACCGCTACGTCAATTTGCTTTTCCGCATCAGAACGGGCGCTTCGATTATGCCTTTCGTCCCGCTTAAATTCGATCCCTTTTACTTGCTCAATTCCTTCAGGTGTCATCGCGTTCAATTCTAAGCTTGAATGTGCGCTACGATCCCTTATCTCGTCTAGTTTATTACCGGGCGTCATTAAGCTTTCCAGCCCTTCATAAGACCCTGCGCTCATAACCATACGGGTATGGGGAAGAGAAGGTGAGCGGGCTAAAATGGTTGCTTTTGGATCAGGAGTGATATTGACTTCATCAGGCGTTTCATTGGTTGGACTGGGTTCAACCTTACTGATAGAAGCTTCAGGTGCGTTTAGAGGCTGTCTTGCTGTATTTGAAATATTTGGCTTGATCTCAACATCCTTTGGTAAGTATGACTTTCCTAAATCGATGTTAGAGAGCGTTGTGCTTGGTGCAAAGGCGACTTTTAGCCCAATGTGTCTGATAGTATGAGGCGCCTGTGCATCTTGCTGCATCGTTGGTCTAGTTGCAATGGTTTTAGTATTTATACTCTCGGGTTGTTTGGAAATTTGATGATGAACTACTGAAGCGGTTTTAGGTTTTTCAGACTGAAAATGAGTTGTAATAAAGAATAATGCGGCAAAACCGGCTATTGCACAAACGCCATAGGCTAAGCGTATCGGACGAGAAGGTTGTATCCGTTGTGCCCATATTGAGCGTTTGAGTGTGGTAGCCGCTAGAATTCGACTACGGAGTTCGGCTGGAGGATCTAATTGTGGCAGTGTGCTTGCCGACGTGGCTTTCATGAATACGAGCGCTTCTTTGCATCTATCGCAGCGATGAGCGTGACTTTCAACCTCATTCGCTTCGTTATCAGAAAGTTCGCCGTCGGTATAGAGCGACAATTTTAACCACATGCCGCTGCATACACCTTCGACTGGCTCGATTTCATTTGTATCCCAGAAGCCTTGACCGGACATCTTCCTGTCCCTCCGTGATTATTCCTACATGAACTTTGACAGGCAAGAGCAAAAAAAGTGGCATCGATTTTTCAAAGGCGGTAATATATTCAACATAATGAAGGAACGATGGCTTAGCAGAACGATAGGCGATTATACATTTATTGAAGCTGATGGGTTGATCTTATTAGGTCCTCTCGAGCGATATCCAATATCTGCCATTGATGGCGATAATTGGGAAGTTGAATACAGCGCCAATCACGTGCACTCGAATGTGTGCGCGAATGACTTAGACAGGGTTCGTGAGGAGTTGAAGATCGTTAGTTCCCTTGAGAACGCCTTAAAAGAGGCCTATCCGACCCGAAAATTTGTAATTGCCCATGCTCCGGGCAACACCGTAACTTTTTACCAATCTGAGCCAGGTTCACCCATTGGCGGTGTCTTCACTCAAGAGCAGCCAATTGAAACAAGTTGGTGCCAAACCTGCGGCGCTAATGTGAAATATCACTCCTGCCTCTCCCCAAAAGAATCTCCCGAATCCGAATGGGGCCTTTGCATCACCTGCGGCGCTTTAATTCTATTGGGACAAATAGAGGTGTTGACTTTCGTGGGTCCTGGGTAGGTGGCTTATTAAAAGCAGAGTATTCTTGTAGCGGGTATCAACGCTCTCGATTTATTGGGAGTCTGCGAACTCTATAACGATTATCCTGAACTATAATGACTGCTCCAGCGTTGATTTCGGTTTTGCGCTCTTTCAGTACTGAAAATAGCCGTGGGTTTAGGAATGAAGGTTTGAAGTTGCTCAAACGGAAAATGATCACACTTGGAAGATTATGCCCATAGGCGGATAAGAGATCTCCGAAATCTAAATCACAAGTTAAAACAATGCGCTTTTCGTCCTTAGCTTTAATGAGGATTTTATCATCTGTAAGTCTCTGTAATCCCTGTTCACTTAAGTGAACTACATCATATCCATCGTTCCGTAGAGCATCAAGAGTAGTTTTAGAAATCCCCATGTCAGCGAGAAATTTCACGATACATGCTCGACAATAGGATATATTTCATCGTCTGCTAAAGACGCAGCATACTGCAAGGCTTGACGAATATCATCTGCTTCTAGGTCAGGATATTCAAGTATTATTTCTGAAATAGTCATACCATTAGCCACAAGGTTGACAACTTGTCCAACAGTTATACGAAGTCCGCGAATGGTTGCTTTCCCGCCCATGACTTGTGTGTTATAGGTGATACGGTCAAACATAAGTTTTACCTCCATTTTTAGTATATCACAGCCCTTTAACTCGATGAGCTAACCTTAGTAGCCTTTTACCTATTTCCCCACATTAATCGCCTCATTTAAATCGAAAGCGCCCGCATAAAGGGCTTTGCCTATGATTACGCCTTCTATGCCTAGGGGGGTTAGGGGGAGGAGGGATTTGATGTCTTCCAGAGTGCTGACGCCGCCGGAGGCGATTACGGGGATTGAGATTGCTTCGCACATTTCTCGCATTTTGTCTAAACTTACACCCTGGAGCATGCCGTCTTGGGAGATGTCGGTGTAGATGACACGGCATGCGCCTAACGCTTCCATGCGTTTGGCGAATTCGATAGCTGTTTCGTTAGTATCTTCTTGCCAACCTTTGACGGAAACTCGGCCATGACGCGCATCTAAGCCAACTGCTACTTTTTCACCGAACTGATTAAAGAACTTAGCCGCAAGTTGTTCGTCTTGGGCAAGGGAAGTGCCGACGACCACGCGTGAAACTCCCAAAGTCAGCATCATTTCAGCTGTATGAAGTGATCTTACTCCACCGCCGAATTGTACGGGGATATTAACCCTTCTGAGCATCTCACGAATAACCGCGACATTTTGAGGCGCTCCTGCTTTGGCTCCATCAAGGTCGACTACATGAAGCCATTCTGCCCCTAAGCTCTGCCACTTTTCAGCCATTAGCCAAGGTTCTTCGGAGTAAACAGTAGCCGAATCAAATCGCCCCTGTGTGAGCCGAACACATCTGCCGTCTTGTATATCAATTGCTGGAAATATTATCATAGTCGTAAAAACCTATTTGCTATCCTAAGTTTGCGAAATTTTCTAGCATCTTTAAGCCTACAGCGCCGCTTTTTTCTGGGTGGAATTGGGTGGCGTAGAGGTTGTCTTTTTGGACGGCTGCGCAAAAGGTTAGGCCGTAATCGGATTCGGCGGAGATGACACTTTCGTCAGTTGGGGCAGGGTAATAGGAGTGTACGAAATAGACAAACGCTCCGTCCTCAATCCCTTCAAATAGTCGTGATGGGCGTAGCTTGAGAGAGTTCCAACCCATATGGGGAACTTTTAATGTGGGGTCTTTGATGACATCGCGAAAAGGCAATACGCGGCCGGGGAGGATGCCTAAACCGGGCCATTCTCCCATTTCTTCCCCAACATCAAATAGCATCTGTAGGCCAAGACATATTCCCAAAAAAGGCTTTCCTTGTGCGATTACTTCCTTGACAACCTCATCCATCGACAGCTTGCGCATATTTGCCATACAAGCGCCGAATGCGCCCACTCCCGGCAACACAACCTTATCCGCTTGCCGAACTTTATCAGGGTCGGAAGTTATTTCAGCAACGACCCCTAGCTTTTCAAAAGCTTTTTGGACGCTCCGCAGGTTGCCCATGCCGTAATCGATGATACATATCATTCAATCATGCCTTTTGTGGAGGGAACTTCGTTGTTTTTGAGGCGTCGAACAGCCATTCCTAATGCTCTTCCAAAGGCTTTAAATATAGCTTCGGCAATATGGTGTGTATTCGAGCCGGAAAGCTGCTTGATGTGAAGCGTAAGTCCTGCATGTTGGCATACGGCGCGGAAGAACTCTTCGATCATCTCGGTCGACATACCGCCGATATGGTCGCGGGTATAGGTGACTTCAAAGCTCAAGAAGGTGCGCCCGGAGAAGTCCATCGATACCATTACCAGCGCTTCATCCATTGGTAGCACAACCCAGCCATATCGCTCGATGCCACGTTTATTTCCAAGGGCTTTGTGCAGAGCTTTACCAAAGCAGATACCGATGTCTTCAACAGTGTGGTGTTCATCGACTTCGATATCACCGGTTGCCTGGATAGACAAATCGATTTTCGATTGGTAGGCAATATGATTAAGCATGTGATCGAAAAAACCAATCCCCGTTTTAATTTCACCAAGACCGGCTGCATCTAATGTAATTGCCAGGGCGATATTGGTTTCTTTGGTTTCTCGTTCAACTTCAGCAAAACGATCTCGTAAATCTTCAGTTTTCATTAGAATCTCCCTTTTTTCGTACTTTCGCAGCATACACGTGCGCATCAAATCCTTCTATTTGTCCTAACGCTTCTATCATCGGCGTTGCTTTCTGCAGAGCTTCGGAATCATAAGAAATTACGCTGGTTTTCTTGACAAAATCATCCACATTAAGCGGCGATGCGAATCTGGCCGAACCACTGGTGGGCAGTGTGTGGCTTGGCCCTGCGGCGTAATCTCCAAGAGATTGGGGTGAGTAATTGCCCAATAAGATCGCTCCCGCCGATTTAACTTTCGACAGCCAACTCATCGGTTCCTTCACCATTAGCGAAAGATGTTCCGGCGCAACTTTATTGGCCCACTCAATCGCTTCAGTGATATCGCCGGTGATGATGACCGCGCTGTGCTTGAGTGATGCCTTTAAGATTTCACATCGAGGATGGAGTGCGGTTTGACGTTCGATCTCATCGAGTACCTTTTTGGCAAGCGATTCATCGGGTGTGAGGAGAAATGCGCTGCAATCCTCGGCATGCTCGGCTTGAACTAAGAGGTCAGCTGCGACAAACATTGGATTAGCAGTCTCGTCTGCCACAACGCAGACTTCACTTGGTCCGGCTAACATATCGACCCCAACCATTCCCCAAATCATGCGTTTGGCGAGGTTAACATATACATTTCCCGGCCCAACTACTTTGTCCACTTTCGGAACTGTTTGAGTGCCGAATGCCATCGCAGCGATTGCTTGGGCTCCACCGATAGAGAAAACCTTGTCAACTCCAGCCTCGCCGGCAGCAAAAAGCACTGAAGGCGGTAGCGTTCCGTCTTTTAATGGCGGAACGCAAAGAATAATTTCCTTTACACCTGCTACAAAGGCTGGAATGCAGTTCATTAGGACAGAACTAGGATAAATCGCTTTTCCGCCGGGAACATAAACACCAACACGCTCTAACGGGGTGAGCATTTGGCCTGCCCAACCGCCGTCTCTTGTATTCATCCACCAAGAGGCGCGACGTTGGTTAGAGTGATACTCCGTAATTCGTGCGGCAGCGTTTCGAATAGCGGTCTGCAGATGTATAGGCGTGTTGTTACGAGCCTTTTCGAATTCATTGGAAGGCACGCGAAAGTCTTCGAGAGTCGGGCAGTCCCACAGGCGAGAGTATTCCAAAACTGCCTCATCGCCACGCAGACGCACATTATCGACAATCTCCCGAACTTTCATTTCGAGATCAGGATTATCCTCGAAAAACGGCCTCTTTATAGCCGCTTCTATTTCCTTATGATTATCTTTTTTTGTATTAAAAATAAGCATTTTTGTAGTTAGCGTTTCACTTTTTCAAGCGTTTTCTCAAGACGTTTAATGACTCGGTCTTTGCCCAGAACTACAATGGTTTCGAATAAGCCGGGGCCGATGGTTCGGCCGGTTAGGGCCACTCGGGTTGGATGGATAATGTTACCGGCGCTTAGTTCTTTCTCCTCGGCGACTTTTCGGATAACAGCTTCAATCTCATCGTGATTCCAGTTCTTTATGGCACTGAACAATTCGACTTCGCGCAGTAGAATGGCTAGGACGTAATCTTTACCCATCCACTTATCCCACGCCTTGGCATCTACTTCTGGTTCTTCCTTAAAGAAGAACTCTGTGACAGTCGGCGCTTCGGATAATAGCTTCATGCGCTCTTGTTCAAGAGCGATCACTTGCTCGGCATAAAGTTTCTGCTCGGGTGTGATTTCAACCGGAAGTAGCCCCGCTTCCTGCAGATATGGCAGGCAGTAATTAGTCAAATCCTCTACGCTCATATGGCGGATATAATAGCCGTTCATCCAGTTGAGTTTTTCATGGTCGAATACCGCCCCGGATTTAAGACAGCCTTCGAGAGTAAATTTCTCGATAGTCTCCTCAACAGTAAGTAGTTCCTGATCGTTCCCCGGTGACCACCCCAATATTGATAGAAAGTTAAAAATCGTATGCGGCAGATAGCCCATGGCGACGAAGTCCATGAAATTGGTTGTGCCATGTCGTTTCGAGAGCTTGCTGCGATCAGGGCCGAGCAATAGCGACAAATGAGCAAACTGCGGCGGATCCCAGCCGAAGCCTTCGTAAAGCATGATGTGTTTCGGTGTACTAGAAATCCAGTCCTCGCCGCGTATGACATGACTGATCGTCATCATGTGGTCGTCTACAACATTGGCGAGGTGATAGGTCGGCCAACCATCGGCTTTGAGAAGCACCTGATCGTCGATGAGTTTGTTCTCGAACTCTGTCCAGCCTCTGACAATATCGTTCCAGCCGGTTTTGCCTTCGCGTTTGACCTTTAATCGAATGACAAACGGCTCCTTCTCCGCTACGAGCTTGGCGCGTTCTTCGTCAGAAATCTTTATGCAGTGGCGATCGTAGCCGGTGGGTAGACCAGCCGCGCGCTGCTTCTCTCTAATCTGATCGAGTCTTTCTTTCGAACACCAGCACTTGTAGGCGACACCCTTATCGAGCAATTCCTGGGCGGCGTTTTGGTAGAAAGACAGACGTTCACTTTGAATGTAGGGACCGCAGGCGCCGCCGACTTCAGGGCCTTCATCCCAATTACATCCAAGCCATGAAAGCGCTTTATAAAGTTGTTCTGTTGCGCCCGGCACTTCACGCTCACGGTCGGTATCTTCAATTCGAAGGATAAATTTTCCGCCCGTGTGGTGCGCAAAAAGCCAGTTGAATAGTCCCGTATGGACGGTTCCAACGTGGGGTGGCCCTGTTGGACTCGGCGCAAATCGTACTCGTACTTCGCTCATTCATTGCCTCAATATGGTTTGTAGTACGAGGGTTATAACATAAAAGGCCCTTTGAATGCAAATCCGACCTAGCAACGCCTTGTTGACAACCTTCAAAGAGCGTGGTATGCTTGGCTCGATGGGGAATGAAGAGACGGGAATTGAATATACAGCGGAAAAGGCGCTTCCTGCGGAAGAATGTCCGCGTGAGCGATTGGTGCGTTTGGGTGCAGGTTCGCTTAGCACTATTGAGCTGCTGGCGATCCTATTAAAGGGCAATGTAGATGAGTCGCAGGCGCTTGATGCGGCTAGTGAATTGTTGAAGCAGTTCGATGGTATTCGCGGCTTAGCTTCGGGTTCGCTAAATGAAATAGCTGATATATCCCTAATTGGGCAAGACAGGGCGGTGATGGTGCTTGCCGCATTGGAACTCGGTCGGCGGGTTTCGTTAGCGGGAATTGGAGAACGCAAGGAAATCCATGGCCCTGAAGATGTATTTGCCATTCTCAGCGGCACTCTGCGCGATGAAAAACGCGAACATTTTTATGCCCTGCTGATGAATACTAAGAATTTTGTGATGAGAATAAGCCCAATCAGCATCGGTACGCTCGATATGAGCCTTGTTTCACCCCGCGAACTTTTCAGAGAGGCAATTCGAGAGGGGGCGGCGGGAGTAATTGCAGCACATAATCATCCAAGCGGTGATGCATAGCCGTCAAAAGACGATATAGAAATTAC
>JBAXQP010000058.1 GCA_037131655.1 bacterium
GAGTAGTTATCCGTCTCGCCTGGCTGTGTCATCACGTTGCAAACATAGAGTTTAATGGCTTTAGTGCGGTGGATTGCTTCCCCTATAGCGTTGACTAACAAGTTGGGAATAACGCTTGTGTATACACTGCCAGGCCCCATGACGATGATATCGGCCTGTCGTATCGCTGCTAATGCTTCATCCAAAGGCTCGACATCGTCCGGTTTGAGATACATACGGCGGACGCGCAAGGGCGATTCAACAATAGCGGTCTCCCCCTCAACATGCGATCCGTCCTCCATCTCTGCATGAAGCCGCACGCTACTAAGAGTAGAGGGGAGTACACGTCCGCGAATGGCAAGGACTTCGCTAGTCTTCCTAATCGCCGATTCAAAGTCGCCGGTGATGCCCATCATCGCCGCGATAAAGATATTGCCGAAAGCATGTCCTCGAAGGGCAGGCATCTGATCGAAACGGTATTGGAACAGTGCACTTAAGGCAGGTTCAGCATCCGCCAGAGCGACAAGGCAGTTTCGGATATCTCCCGGCGGTAATATTCCCAGCGTCTGCTGCAAGTTCCCCGAACTCCCACCCTCATCGGTAACCGTCACCACCGCAGTGATATTGGAGGTGTAGTACTTGATGCCGCGAAGTAGTGTTGAAAGTCCTGTGCCGCCCCCTACAACAGCAATACGAGGGCCTTGTGCTAGCGCATGCTGCCGTAAGAACTGGTCTGCCAGGTTCGCATTCATGCGTGGGTTCATAGCGTGAGCTATCCGGCGTATTATTAATGTCGCCCCAAGAGCGGTGATCGAGAGGCCAAAAATGATCAACTCAACTCCAAAGGTTGTACGCGCGGGATGGGGGTTAGAGGTCCCCGTTAAAAAACGCAAAGCAGTCTCAACTAATAGGCGAAGTTCTCTGATAGCTGCAATACATTGAAGATCGAAAGTGAGCAGAATGCCCACAACGAGCATCACGACGCCTAGCGTTGTGAGCGACATCCATCTTTTTAGCTTTATCCCTGGTGATAGCCATCTTAACCAATTATTAGTTGCCAATCAAGTCACTCCAAAATCCGGCCGCAAGAGCTTCCGTCATATTGCTTTTAATTACTCATCCTCATAGCGATTATAACGCTTTGGTTCAGGGATAATGATGTTGAGTATCATTGCTACAAACGCAAGGATTATCGAACCAAATAATGCTGCCCAGAAATCATTCACTTCATACCCAAGCTTCAACTGTCCAACCCACCAAAACAACAGCACATTAATCAATACTCCAGCTAGTCCCATGGTAAGGCAGTTGATTGCGCAAGCGAGAAACCTGAGAATTGGGGAAATAACAGCATTAACAAAACCCAGCATCCCTGCGCCAAGCAGGAGTTTGACAGGGTCAGTAACACTCATATGCAGACCAATCTGTTGGCCGACAATGACCGTAATATAGAGGGCAATCGTCAGAACAATCCATCGAATAATAAGGCGTGCCAACATGAGCTAGCTCCTTTCTCTTGTGAGGGTAAAAGCTCCTCTTCTATAATAGCAAAAGAAACCGCGTGTTGTCGAGTAAATATTGCTTTAGTCGTTAGTAGCCTCATTCTTTCCACAACCAATCATAACCCAAAGCATAGGTTGCATTTCATGCTGTAAATAACGCAGGATTATGGGCGATTGATGTAAAATTCATATGTAATGAAGGTGGCTGATTTGTGCTCCCCAAGGTGATAGCATGTCTATACCAACGTTAGCTTATCACCCTAGTAGCACGCTTATAGCGAGCCTCTATCACGTCATGTTAGACGTGATAGAGAGGTGATAGTGACTTGATAGTGACGTGAAGGGTGATTGTTGGTATAGACAGGGATCAGTCTTGGGGTTGCAAAGACACATAGTTTCCAAGAAGGGTTAATTATTTTATGGCTAACGATAATGGCAAGCGATTTGTGGTGGCGATTGATGGACCGAGTGGGGCGGGGAAGAGTACTGTGGCTCGGGGTGTTGCTGAAGCATTAGGGTACATGGTTTTGGATACGGGGGCAATGTATCGTGCGGTTGCGTTTTCTGCAAAGAAACGAGGAATTGCCACGGCATCTATTAATGAGCTTACAGAGATGGCGGCTTCGCTTGATATTCGTTTCGTTGGTGATCCACAAACACCACGATTGATGGTGGATGGGTGCGATATTACCGACTTCATTCGAACCCCTGAAATTGGCAACTTGGCATCCGCTATTTCGGCATTCGAGGGTGTTCGCAAAGTATTGGTGGAGCAGCAGCGGAGAATTGGGGCAAGTGGGGGTATCGTTACAGAAGGGCGTGACCAGACAACGGTGGTTTTTCCCGATGCGAAAGTGAAAGTATTCCTGGATGCTAGCGCAGAAGAGCGGGCGCGACGACGATATGAAGAGTTAGTCGAGAAGGGTCAGGATATAACTTATGAGGATATTCTGGCGCAGCAGATTGAACGCGACGAGAGAGATAGTACCCGTACCCATTCACCTCTGCGAGTTGCAGAGGGGGCGGTTGTGATTGACTCGGATAAATTATCAGCAGAACAAGTGATTGAGAGGATACTGGAGCTATGCAAGTAAACGCGGCTAAGTGGGGTTGGTTCTATAGGAGTTGTAGGGAGATTCTTCGCGCCTTTTTGCGTCTGTTCGGCTCGCTTGAAACACGCGGTCTTGAAAACTTCCCTGTGACAGGTTCCGCCATCATCGCCTGTAATCATGTAAGCTATCTTGATCCACCGACAGTGGCCTGCGCGGTCAAACGCCGCATGCGCTATATGGCTAAGATCGAATTGTTCAAGTATCGGATGACTACGTGGTTTCTTCTGCGTTGGGGCGTGTTTCCTGTGAAGCGTGGGGAAGTTGACCTCGACTCTATTCGCCTGGCGATAGATATTTTGAAGCACGGAGAGGCATTTGTGCTATTCCCCGAGGGCACGCGTAGCCGCGACGGTAGTCTTGGATCCGCTGGGGCTGGAATTGGAATGCTTGCCAAACGTTCCGGCGCATTGGTCGTCCCGACAGCGCTTATCGGCACCGAAAAGGTCTTGGCACCCGATGCCAAACACTTCAGTAGAGCAAAGCGAATCGTTGTCTTCGGCAAACCTCTCTCTTACAAAGACTTCGCCAAAGACCTCCCAGACCACGAGGCTCGCATTAAGTTCGGTGAAGCAATAATGGAAGAAATCAGGCAATTACTAGAAGCCAACGGGAGGCCTGTTCCGGCTAAGACGGAGGCATAGAGAATATTAAAGTACCGGCGCTGTAAGCAACGCCGGTACTTTAAAGTTAATTGGACACAAGTGACACGCCTATTTGGGTGGGGTGTCGGAGGTGTCAATTTTTACGACTATTGTTTGTGTCATAGCCATTGGCGCTTTCATTCCAGGGGTTGATCCTTGGGAAGAGCTTATTGTGGACTTCATGTTGACTTGGGAAGACAGCATTCCATTACCATCACGACTCATCCAAGTATCACCTTCAGAAATTTCGTCCATATTGATGGAGGCTGACGGGCCGCCGGCTGCTTTGGGGTTTTTCCTATCACCCTTACCGGTCATCTTAAACTTGTAGTGGTAAGCAGGTTTGCCTTTGTAGTCTTCTAAGCCTACTAACGTATAAGATGTATCTGTCTTTATTACATCACCCTTCGTACCGGGTTTTGGTTTTCCACCAACAGGAACATCTTTTGATTCATTCCAACTGTTACCTACTACCAAAGGATGTTTGGTCATCTCAGTCGGATAAACCGCGCTTGTAATTGCAAAGGCTTGGGTTACAACCATACCGCCCATTTGGGGAGGTAGATTTGTTGGTTGCGATTGTTTAATGACTTTCCCGTTCGTATCAACAGTTACAGTCTTTGTCGGGAGGGGTTTATCCTTTGGCAGAGTGAATGACATCATCGGATTACCGCCAACTGAAGCTGATAAAACCGTGAGTTTTAAGGTTCCGTTACCCTTTGGGTCGACTTTTAGTGTCTCAACTTTTACGGTTGAGCCATTCGTCATCTTCATCGTACCCTGACCGCTCATCGGGCCTGAGGGCATATCTGCCGACATGTCGCTATTAAACGTCACATATCGCACCTGACCGGGGGTGAACTTGTAGGTGACTGAATAAGCGCCTGTGTTATCAGCTACAGCCGGAACTGTGGTTGAAGTAGCAGAAGTTGGGGCGCCAGCAGTCGTTGGACTGACTACAGCTGGATTGGCAGCGGGCGGGGCTGGGGTAGTGCTGACTTCCGATTTCTTACCGCAACCTGCAGCTATGATTAGAATACCAAGGCAGAGTAAGAATACGAGGAGTGCATTTCTTTGTTTCATTCTTTACCTCCTACGGTAGTGCGGCCTTAAGACCACGTATGTATTATAGTATACTTCACGCCTGCTCAGATGATGATGCTGTACCGATTATCATGCTTTTAATGAGTATTCTTGGTCTATAATTGCATTAATTGATACTCAAACTGAGGTGGTTGCGATGCTTAACTGGGGGATTATTGGGTTGGGGGGAATAGCCCATCGGTTCGCTTCTGAACTGCCGGAGTCTAAGACAGGGAAATTGGTCGCAGTCGGCAGTCGAAGTCAGGAAACAGCGGATAAGTTCGGAGCGCAGTATGGCGTAAGTATGTGTTATGGCAGTTATGAAGCGCTGTTGGCCGACCCAGAGGTGCAGGCGGTATATATCGCTACTCCACACCCGATGCATGCAGAATGGGCGATTAAAGCGGCTGAGGCAGGTAAGCATATCCTGTGCGAAAAGCCCATCACCCTTGACTATTCAGAAGCCACTGCTGTTATAGATGCCGCTAAGCAACACAAAGTCTTTTTGATGGAAGCCTTTATGTATCGATGCCATCCTCAGACCGCCAAACTAGCCGAGTTGATATTTGAGGGTGTCATTGGCGAGGTGAAGCTGATACAGGTATCTTTCAGCTTTCGAGCAAACTTTGATCCTGAGAGCCGCCTTTTTAAGAATGCTTTGGGAGGTGGTGGCATCCTCGATGTTGGATGCTATACGACTACCATGTCGAGCTTAATTGCCGGAGCGGCGCTGGGGCTGCCCTTTGCAGAACCCATTAATGTGGTTGGACGCGGTTGTATTGGCGATACGGGAGTTGATGAATTCACTGCTGCTATTCTAACTTTCCCGAATAATATCATCGCGCAAGTTGCGACGGGTGTTCGCCTCAATCAGGAGAATGTACTTCGCATCTTTGGCACAGAGGGGGACATTTTTGTACCCAACCCCTTTTTCTGCAGCCCACCCAAAATCATCGTGAATGTCGGTCAGAAGTCCAGTGAAGTAGTTGCCGAGCCGTGGGCTTCCCTTTATGCTCAAGAGGCTGATGTTGTGGCCGAAAGTATTGTAAGCGGTAGCTTGCAAGCGCCATCCCCCGCTATGAGTTGGGATGATACCTTAGGCAATATGAAGACACTCGATGCATGGCGCAAGAGCATTGGGGTGATTTATGATGCCGAGAAGCCGACCGCTAACTACCCAACTGTTGATAGAAGACCTCTTCAAGTTAATTCAGAAACTAATATGAAATATGGCCGTATCGAAGGGGTGGACAAGCCGGTTTCGAAGATGGTTATGGGAACTATGTTGGGCGGTGCTTTGTTCCCGCTGCCGCATGCATCGGTGCTTTTTGACGAGTACTTCCGTAACGGCGGGAACTGCTTCGACACGGCGCATGTTTATGGCGAGTCTGATGCTATATTAGGCCAATGGATAAAAAACAGAGGTATTCGAGAGCAGGTGGTTGTTCTCGGCAAAGGCTCGCATACCCCTAATTGCTATCCCGAGCAACTTACCGCGCAGCTTTATGAAACTCTGGAAAACATGCAGACAGATTATCTCGATATCTACATGATGCATAGGGATAATCTTGAAGTTCCTGTTGAAGAGTTTGTTGATGTCCTGAATGAGCACTCAAACGCTGGCCGGATGCGCGCTTTTGGTGGTTCAAATTGGACACTTGAGAGAGTAGCCGCTGCAAACGAGTATGCCAAGAGCAAAGGACTGCAAGGATTTTCTGCGGTGAGCAACAATTTTAGCCTTGCCTGTATGATGAATCCCCCATGGGATGGTTGTCTTTCAGTTTCAGATACCGCTTCACGAGAATGGTTTATTAAAACTCAACTGCCTTTGATGCCTTGGTCAAGCACTGGTATGGGCTTCTTTGTTTTTGGTGATCCCTGCAATCAGTCGGACGATGTATTGGTCAACAGTTGGTATAGTGATGACAACTTTAAGCGGTTATCGAGGGTGAAAGAACTTGCGACTCAGAAAGGGGTCGAGCCAATCCAAATCGCCATGGCTTATGTCCTATGCCAGCCATTCCCGATCTACCCCCTCTTCGGCCCGTCGAATATCTTTGAGTTGCGCATTTCCCTCAAAGCGTTAGACATAAAGCTCACCGAGGACGAGATGAAGTGGCTGAATTTGGAATCGGATTACGGAATTATATGAAGATAGTTCGCCACAGCGACAATGATCGGGAGGATGATGCCGGTGCATGCGGTAGTTAGGACTACAATCGCGCTTCCCATGGTTCCGTCGCATCCGTAGCGTGAGGCGATGATTGCCGAAGTCATCGAAGTGGGCATGGCTGACAAGACCAGAGCAGCCAACGCTACAGGGCCGTGCATATTAAAAATAACAACTATGGCAATGGCAATGAGTGGCGCGACCCCTTGTTTAATAAGGGTTGCTGTTAACAATGGTATAAGCCGTTCTCGAATACCCTTGAAATTAAGTCTAAGCCCCAAAGAGATAACCACTAACGGGACGGTAGCTCCTCCCAGCAGTTGAGCAGGTGTTAGAACCCATTGTGGTAAAACAACCTTGCATAGATTAAATGCTACGCCGATAATCAGCGCTAAAGTCACAGGGGTAAAAAGGCCTTTGAGAAAGTCGATACCGCTGAAAGTTCCTTGGCCTCCGTATTTAATCGCTAATGCCACAGCGAGAGTATATAGAGGTAGGGAAGAGGCAGCGGCATTTATAATGACAGCAGCCCCCGCTGTTCCTGGAACCGAGCCATAGAGCATGTAAACAATAGGGATGCCTAAAAATCCTGTGTTACTGAAGCTTGAGCAAATTCCCATCGTTCCCTGTGATGGACGATTGAGCTTGAGCACTCGTGACATCATGAAACCAAGCAGAAGAGTTATTAGGAGTACTGTCCAAGCAATACCAACCCCGCCTAACACTGACTTTTCGATACGTTGCCCTGCAAGTGCATAAAAGGCAAGCGCTGGCAGAGTAACATCGGTCACCAGCAGATCGAGAATTTCCGAATGGACCGCTTCGAGTTTACGTGAGAGCCGTAGCCATTGCCCGATACCTAATATGATAAAAAAACCTATAAGCAGTGGGGCAACTGAGTTGTTGGCGGGCATAACATCTCCAACGATATATAATACTAGACAGAGAGTGTACCGCTAATGAGGGGGCCTATTCGACTGAAAAAGTGAAAAATCAGAAGCCCCGCATATTAGCGAGACTTCTGATCGTGAAGAAGGCCTATCTAATTTCTTCCGGCCACTCTATTTTTGTTGCTGGTTCAGCAGTTGAGTAATCCCAGTTGTCACAGTCTAACCTACGGCAATAGAGCATCTTCTGCTTCGCAGTATCGTTTGCATCGACGTTAGCTATATACGCAAACCTACAATCCATGCAGAGTTCCGGTTCCATTAATCGAACAATCCTTAGTTCTTTTCTGGTCATCCTTGATCGCCATCCTTATCAAGCTTAATGATATTATCGGAGGGGGGATATAAGGTAATAACCACATCAAGCTAGTATTACTGCTTGATCTGCATTGAATACCGATAATGTTAACAGGTCGAATATTTTTGAAACAAATTGCTCGGTATTCCGTCAATATAGGTGTAAGGTACAATGAACGCAATCATTTTAGGGATATGAAAGGAACAAGGATGAAGATGAGGTGCGCCAAGCAATGGATAGCAAGCGCAATACTCTTTTTAGTAGCCATAGCGGCTTTTGGCCAAAAGTCAGTTGATGAGACCCTGATTGTGAATAATTCAACAGGGACTATTAAGTTGCAATGGCGGCCAATTGACCCACGTAGCGAGTTAATCGTTGGTGGTGGGCGTTTGTTGACGCCTAATACTGACTATCAAATTAACTACGCTTTCGGTCTTATCCAGCTCAGTCAAGTTATTAAACGTGGAGAATCCATTCGCGTTAGTTATACAATTAATCCAAAACAAGCGTCTAGAAACGATCAACCGATAGCGATTCCTTTGGAATTCAATCTAGTAAATCGAGGTTCTGGTTCATTAGCTTTTGCAGGGATATACAACGCCGGTGAGGGCCAAAATGGGACAACCATGCTTGGCCTGAAGGGCGGTTTGAAGCTTAGTGAAACATGGGGATTAACGGGCAATCTATGGGTGGATAATCCCGCAGCCGGTAATGTTATGTCGCAAACGGCGATGAAATTCGGATTGAACGGGAAAATGGCCGGAGCGAAATTGGATTTCGGATATGTTTATGGCGGTGAAGGACTCACTCATAATCAAGCAATCGGGGTAAATAAAGGCCTGGAGAAATTTAACGCTTCGCTAGCTTGGGATCAAGCTAAGAACTGGAAAGCGGGCGTTTATTACAAACAATCTGATGCCCTAAGCAATTCCTTAGAGAGCGCAAGAGAAATAGCAGCGAATTTTGGCACAATCCTTATGCCGGGACTTATACTCGATTATAGCCATAAAATGAATTGGAATGGTGATGAACAAGCTACTGTCACCGATTCTGCAAAGACATCACTTTCTGTTGGCAATACAAAAATCAATGTGAATTGGGGGCAATCTCAAATAGGTTCGACTGTAAGCTCACTTACTGATGCAAAACTAGAAACTGGCGGGCCTAGCGCGAAAATAAATGCTCACTATCGGTCTGTAATTGACCCTGCAGGGACTGATCAATTAAATAGCGATATTCGTGCTGCTCTTATTCCTATGCGTGGTGTTCGAGTTGAAGGAAGCTATGCAGAATTAGTGAATTCATCCGTTGACCGACGGCAGCTATATTCCGGCAAGCTGTTTCTTGAACCATTTGTTGGAATATCTCTAGCTGCAGGCATGTCGGTTAATAACGGACCCCAGCTTATTAATGTTCAAACGATAGAAACAAAGCTGAACCCTTCTCGCTATTTTGAAGTTAGCGGATCAGCGCACCGTTATATATTGAACGAAAATGAAAAGATAGATGCCATAGCTATCAGCACACGAATGAAACCGCTGCGGCCTTTCAGTATTTATGGAACCTATAATGAACATCCGGATGATACCGGTATGCCGATGGAAATAAGTCGCCGCACCTTGGGCGGGGAAGTTCGAATGGGATCGATGTCGATTTCTGGGGCTTATCGATATCAAGAAGATTTACTCAGTCAGGCTTCCCAATGGGGTTATGAGTTTTCCAGCAAGCTCTTCTTTGCAAAATCAACTTTACTTAATATGAGTTACGTGAGAGACGCTTCCTTATTGAATATCCTGAATGGTTCCACAATTTATAAGCTTCAGTTCTCGCATCAACTTGGAATGACTTCGTTGAGCTTGGAAGGCTTCATGAAGCAGTACGATATGAACGGTCTGGTCCAAACAGATAAGAACGAATACCAAGCCCGAGCCAACTTGAGTATAAAGTACTAATCTTCAGGTTCGAAGGCTTTGCGTCCGTGGACTTTTTCATAGGCTTTACAGTAAGGGCATAAGCTTCCTTCTATGCGCTTTACAAACCAGTAGGCAAATCCCCGTTGGTTCTTCCGCGCTTTTTTGCAAACCCCACAACCTTCGCACCTTTTAGCCATCTCCCGATCATTTTCAGATATTGTAAGTTCAGACACAACAATGCTCCTTTAGAATTTTCTAAAGGAGCATTGTTATCGCATCACCTTTAGACGAGGTTAATTTAATCGGAGTAAAACAACTCCTTATGGTTGTTGTCCTGCGTTGGGTTCGGTAGTATGATTCCTTCTACCGCCGCCACGATACTGACTTTGTTGCTCAGGTGGAAGACTGTTGAAAGTGTTTCTCCAAGCAGTGGCTACTTGCTGCATAAAACTTTGCTGTTCTTGTGAAGACATCTTTGTAAATACTTGCATGGTTTGGCTAATAATGTTAGAAATATCGGACGAGGTTAGTTCTCCGTTAGCCCCAGTGCCTATCGGCATGTTGTTTGGCTTGATAGTTGTAACCACGTAGATAGGTGCATCCTCAAAATCTAGCTTTGCAAGTTTAGGATCGTTGGTTTTCGAGAACACGCTCGAATTATTCTGGGCGTCTTGGACAATAATTCCTGAGGACTCAATGCTAATGATTGCTCGCACTTGTGAACATAATGCATCGGCATTTGGAACTTGAGCGGCTTTCTTTACATAAACTCTTCGCCAGGCCGCGTTCCCAACATAACTTACAACATAGTCAAGTGATTGCTCAAGCGTTAGGTTTGAATCAGGTTCTTTCATTTTTGTTTTTATCGAGCGATCACAGACAATACGTACTTTATTTTTAGTTCCCAGTCCATCCAAAATTTTGGTTACATCAGTAAGATCTCTCAATACAACCCTATTGGGGTCATTTTGTGTTTGAGCAATTGCGCACAGGCAAAAAACCGCAGCAATTATCGCAGATAGTAGTATTCTCATTTCTCGTACCTTCCTCCTATATTCAAATAGTTCTTGATTAATAGACGCTATTATATACCTTTTGTTCTGTTCAGCAGAAGATCATAATCAAGAAAATGACAGTTAACCCAATGTCCAACAAACTTTCTCATAGATCCAAATAAAAGGGCAGTCCTTGCGGCAAATTATCACTAGTAGGAAGAAATTACTTCCGTACTAACATCCCTAATTAGAGCAGAAGGTCTATTCAACTAATCTAGAAAATACTCTGCTCAATTCCGAATGAATTGCAGATTGAGCGAAGTTCCTCTACCGTGAGGCCTTCGCCAAGTTCTTGGATGGTTAGGTTTAAGTATTCGTAGTGAGCGGCGGTTTCGGCGTATTCTATGCGGTCGCAGGCTCTTTTGACGGAGGCATCGGAGCGTGCCATTACGCCGTGTTTGGCCCAGAGGACTACTCGGTTATGACGCAGCTTGTCGACCGTTGCGGCCATTAGTTCAGGTGAACCTGGAAGGGTAAAAGGGATGTAGCCGACTCCTTCGGGGAGGTGGACAATGGATTCGGGTTGCCATCTGAGAATGTGGCGGTTCAAATAGGTCTCATCACGATAGCGCGGGATGTGACTTAAATATGTCAGATAAAGAGGTTGGGCATGGATTACGGCATGGAAATTGGTGCCGAAGCCTAATATCTGGTCACGGTGGACTGCTAGGTGCGAGTTGAATTCACTTGTTAGTTTGGCGAATAAGCGTTTGGGGGAAGTGAAGAGCTTTGCGGTCTTGCCTCCCTTGTCTACCACCACGAATCCTAAATTAGCTTCAGGATCAGCCGCCACTTCGCGAAGTCTTCTGCCCGATCCTGTTGCTAGAAATGAGCCTCCAGCTAATTCAGGTTCAGGGGAGGGAAGTTCGATGGTCTCTTCCATAGGAAACTTGCGC
>JBAXQP010000059.1 GCA_037131655.1 bacterium
GTGCTTGGTTTGGAAAGAATTCTATCTAAGACCGGAAGATTATAGGCCAGAGTTTTACCGCTTGCTGTACCAGTAACCAGCACGACATTCTTGCCTTCAGCAATTGCATCAAGCGCCGCTGCTTGGTGGGAATAGAGACGGGTGATCCCCAAACCTCTCAAACGCTCCAAAAGCGCTTCGCTTGGCATATGCTCCGGTGAGCTATACTGGGCGGGGCGTTCAGGCAGCTTTCCGATATGAGCGATTTGCCCTCGGTAGTTGGCGCTGGATCGTATTTGCTCGAGGAATTCTTCGGTATTCATTTTATATACCCAATTATTTCGATACCGGCTTACCCGTTCGTCCGATCAAGAAGATGCTTAGAAAATAGAGTATTACCATCGGAAAGGCCATTGCCAGCATCGTTACCGCATCATTGGAAGGGGTTAGCACCATTGCCACAACTGAAATACCCACAACCCCCTGCCGCCAGTATTTCCACATCATTTCTGCATTAATCAGCCCGATTTTGGCGAGAAACAAGACAACAACCGGCAGTTCAAATGCCAATCCAAATGCAAGCAGCATTTTGACAAGAAAGAGAATATAGACCTGTGGGTCTTGGATAAGTGTAGCCCCGCGTGGGAGATAATTCAGAAACCATCGAAGGCATGCGGGTAAGATGGCGCAACCGAAAGTAACTCCAATGGCAAAAAGAATGACGCTCAAAGGCGCCACAAAACGAATTCCTTTGCGCTCATTATTATTGAGGCCGGGCGCAATGAATAACCACAACTGCCATGTAATCAGCGGCGCGGCAAGTCCAATACCAATAAAAAGTCCGACTTTGATTTGCATCAGGAAGGGGTCTGCAAAATTACGATAGGCAATTTGAACTTGCGGGGTGTGTTTACCTAAAGCTTGAATGAGAGGGCGAGTAGCCCAAGCATAAGCCGCCGGTTCAAGGAAGTACCCAACTACCCAACCGACGGCTATAAAACTTATTGACCAGACTATCCGAGTTCGCAGTTCGCTAAGATGCTCGAAAAACGTAGCGCGCAGTTCAACTCCATCTTGGGACTGCGTTTCAGTTGTCTCAGTCATTTTATCTGAGTCGGTAAATCTCATTCAATTACTTGATGAGCTCCGAAGTCATTATCGTGCGCAAGCGAACGCGCGATGCAGTGCTTGTGGCTGAAGGATTACCGCTTGATCCCATTCCGCTAGGCATGCCGGCGCCGGGGACTGAGCCAGGCATATAACCGGGAGGTCCACCTGCTGATCCCTGAGAGCCATACCCAGAGTTAGCGCTAGGCTGTCCTGAAGATGCGAAAGTGGGAGGTTGGAAGTTGTCAATTAGTCCTTCATATTCCATCACTAACGAAGCATGGATAATCTTGCCGCTTTCATAGGCAAACCAATCGGTTTCATCAATGGTCATTTTGACATCACGCATTCTGTAACCGCCAAACCTCATGATACTCATGGGTAGACTCTGTTTGCGCTTATAGGCCAACCGAGCTGTCTTGTAACCCCTTGACCATTCAAATGCCTGAAGTTCTCCACGGACTTCTAGACGATCACGAGGATCATATTCTTTAGTGAAGTTTTCAACTAAAGGTTGTTCGTTACCAATATCGATATAGGCAAACCAAGCATCCCCTTTGGTTACTGGGTCTGCGGGCAGAATCGAAAAGCTATTCTCACCTACTAAATTATTAATTATATTTTCGGTGCTGGAGCCTGAACTGCCTGAACCAAAATTAGGGTTCCAATTTGAGAAGAATACAAGCCCCATCGCTTCAAAGTTTTCTCCACGCGTAGATACGATTTGATCGACAGGTTTCAAGTTATCAGGATGAATCCAAACGGGAGGTCCATTTTCCGAAGGCATATATGCAGGAGGGATTCTTTGGCTGCGTACGATATACTTCGATCCATCCAATTTACGAATTGGCAAAAGTTCGTAAATAATTGTTTCTTCTTCAAGAAGCCGCTCTGTCGGAGTACTTCCTCGGGCTTCTTCTTCCTTACTAATCGAAATCAAATAGGTTTTTCGTACATCCCTATATCGAAGAGGCACGCCAAGAGTAAACCTGTGACGCAAAAGCATTCTCTTCTTAGGCGCTAGGATGTCGTTGTTTGCGACGGTCACATTGACTTTGCTGCGGTCGATGATGTGTGTGGGTTCGCCACCGTAAAGAACAATCTCAAAAGTATGGTTGCCGTCAGATACTTTACGGGCTTTTGTATCGAAAAGATAGCGATACCGTTGACCGGCATTTGCTTCGTAATCGGTTGGTGCAACCGCTTCAATAAACACGCCGTCCAAATAAATGCCGATATAACCGCCTGTCGGAATGCTCCTGCGAGGAACCTCGATTTTGACGTTTTCGCGAACTGATGCCCCATTGACTGGCCTCAGTATTGTAAACGGAGCTTGCCCGAAGGCTATCGTAGCGCAAAATGTCAGCATAATGCCGAGCACTGTATTCAACTTCATAGCGAATGCCCTCCCATCGACAGAAGCAACCCAAACTGGTTCAATCCTACCATAGGGTCTACCAAATGTCAACCCTGCACGTTCAACGCACAGCTTCATATGACGGACGAAATAGTAGCTTGTCAGTTACTATTCTATTGCGTATTACGTATTACGTATTTCCGGATTCCGGATATGCAATACGTACTAAAACGGTAACGTTGACACGGATTTTGCGATTAGGGCCATGGCGATTGAGACCATGGCTATTAGACCTGAACCGCAGGCGAAACCGGCGCATAGAACAGGAGCGTAATTCGTCCAGTTCTTCTCACCAAAGCGTTTACGGAAATATTTGCGTCCTAGCCAAGCGCCAAAGAACGTCGGAATGGTCGCATATGGCGGAGCGCTGATGCCACCGATTAGGCCGTATATAAGCAGCAGCGGCATTCTTAGATAGGTCATTACGCTATAAGCTATTAAGCAAATGACAAAGCCGCCGATGATAAGGTTTGGCTTGAGCGCCATTCTAATAATGTCTTGAGAGGCGCTTCCGGGCAGGTTGATCTGTTTCCAAATTGCTTCCGTCTGAGCACCAATCGGCCACATCTTCTGAATATAGGGACAGGCGGAACTTGGGATCGGGTTTGAATTCCAGAAGAAGGACCAGAACGCAAAGCTCGCGACAAAAATGACAGGAAACATGAACGCTTCGGCTTTGATAACACTAGTAAACTTAGTGCCGGTTAATTCAATCTCACGGAACTTCTGTGAGATGCCGCCCATGTCATACATCGGAAGCGGCGCGTACCAAATATCCACTTTCTTGTAACCGGTCGCAATAATCGTAGCTTCTTTGATCATCGGGAAGCCAACTCCGGAACCGACTAATCCAATCATTCGAGCACTTACATAGGAGTTCAGCGGACTCCATAACGCGCCAAAGAAAACGGTAATCCAAATAGGGAAGTCGGGCAATAAAATGTGCATCAACACGCATTGATAAATAATGGTTAATCCCCAACCACCGAATGCCCAGCCGATATGTACATCTCCACGGCCTTTAGGAATCGCCCATATCGAACGCTTCTCATGCTTTTGGGCTTTCTTTGCTTGATTTATGCTTCTAACGACGTTAATGATGCCTAAAACGCCGATTGCAAAGCTAATTCCAAGACCAACGCTCATCCAGAAGTCCATATTGGTAGCAAGACCTGTACGTAGAGCATTGGAGCCAGGAATCCAGTTCGGGAAATATCCAAAGTGATACAGAACAGGATTCAAGAAAACCTGGAAGAGTATAGAACTGATAAATGTTCCCAGTACCGCATACCATGGGATTACAAATCCAGTAAAAACGGTCCCAAGGCTAAGTGATAGGCCGACAATAGCAGTCGGGAGGATACTGCCCGTGCTTTCGGTCAGATCAAGGAACGGGATAGGCAGAATCTGGACAGCAGTCCCAAATGCCGTGCCGGTGAAGATTGGGATGCCGACATAAACAAAGCCAAAGAGAATGCCGATGACGGAACCTGTGCTGAATACTCGCCATCGCCAAGATTCTTCAGAGGAACCCGCTTCTCCCAAAGCTGTTGCGCCGGAAGCGGCGATTGGAGCCATCGGGAAGGGAAGTTTTTCGATATCGGAAGTAATACGAAATAGTGCGTATCCGATACTCATCCAACTAAGGCGCCCCATGACCTCGCCAATAAGCGCAAGAAGAATGGGAATATTCCAGGCTCTATCTAAGAAGGTGCGATGAGCAATCGCTTCAGAACCGGCTGGCGGCACTACCCATGGTGGGATCTGCTTGGCAAAGGGAGCAAATGGAGGCGACTCGACTAAGTAGGCATTTTTAATGAAAGCGCCAAACGGCCCCTGAGACGTCGCCAACACCGCTGCTACATAGTAAAGCATGTAGATTTCTTGCTTTTTCATCGGGTTGAAAGAGCGTCGAGCGATTTCGGAAAACAGGACGATGGTCACCCATTCGGCTGCAGCACCGATGCTTTCACCTGCAACCAAGCTGAGATAAAGACCGCCGGGAAGCATGATCGCTGCGATAAAAATGATACCAATGATAGTTTTGAGCGTGAAACCTTCTTCGTAAGTCCATTCCTGATCATCACGAGAGGTTAACTCTGTTTGCTCACGCGCTTGCGCTAACTCGTCGATTACTTCCTCTTTTTTTTCAACATCTGCCAATTCAAGCACCGTCCATGTGTCTTATAAGACAACGTTCTATAGTTTAACTTCAGGTTAGCCTTGATTTTAACCTCTAATTCAGCAAACATCAAGCATTACTAGATAAACGAGAATTTATCCGCTCTAACCCGAAGACATTATCATTAAGGATTAGTGCATATTATATTCGTTCAGGAGCGTACTATGCAAACAGATCATAAAAATGGCTCTAATACGATTACCAGGTTGTCTCAAAATATTTCTTATGTCTGCTTGACTGTTGAAGCACAACTGAGATCGACAAAGCATATCTGGGCGGATTTTTCCTGGTCTTCTCTATGAAATACCCGCAACAAAATTGCAAAACATTTCATATACTCCGCTAGCGTCTTGAAATTAGATTTATGGAACCGTACGTTCACCCTAATCGTAGAATTTACAGTAAACTCAGTCTGCCATATAGGCTTGTTTGCAGGATTTTAGTAAGAAACTGCCGTATAATCAGTAAGGGGTGAGTATGCAACCTTATAATATTGGACGATGGGTTATCCTAATCTTATTTGTAGGCGTCATGGCTTTTTTAGTAGGCGGAATGTATTGGATGGCCAAAGGGATTATGATAGCTTCAAAGAGCCTAAATTCCCAATACAGTGAGATCAACAAAATACAGAATTACCCATACTATCACGAACGCTTCAATGAACTTTTGATGGATTCCAATAAAATCTGTGCCTCTGGCGGGAAGGATGATTTCTACGTCTGGATGAATGACGCCTATCTTAAATCAGGTGTCAGAATGCCCGGCAAAGAGAAACTGAACTTAAAAGAACTTCTGCAAGCCGAGAAGGATGAGTTAGGGCAAATCAAAGATAAGGTTAAACGAGCGAAAGCTGAGACCGAGCTCGGTGCTTGGCTCCATATGCTTGTTAGGACCACAATCACCAAATTCAGCCTCGACCGAGGTTATGAGTTTTATTCTGTGATAACAAGCGGAGAAAGGCAGTGCCTGCTTCAATCGGTTTTAATTGCAGCGCTACTTCAGGAGATGGGCGTTGACGCAGGGATTGAAATGGTCTATAAAAACCCTGAAGGACAACTCTCGAATAACGGGCACGTAATCACCCTGATCAAACTGCCAACAGGCCGCGATATTATCGTCGATGCCTCTCACCAAGAACCCTTTGCCCGTCATGGGGGCTTGCTTGTGAAAACTCAAGACTATACATATGTCACCCCCGTTTATAAATATAAATCTCCCGAAATCATAAGTTACAGAGCTACTTCTGACGGGCATACTATTGCGACCAGCCTAGTCAGCCCCCTTGATTACGGTTTCACCCGATCGCAATTTATGTTTTATCGAGGGGAACGAGTAGTTGGAGGTCTTCTCAGCCGAAACCCAACTAAAGAAGGATTAACGGCATCCGCAAACTATCTGGAGCAGAGTGTCAAATTCTGTCCAAAGAATCCACTTGCCGTTTACACCCTTGGGAGAACCTATCGTGCTTTAGGAAGGAACGATGAAGCCCTTACTCAATTCCAACTAGCCGTCAAGCTCTATAAAGATTTCGGCTGGATCCCCGACGGCCCAAGAGACGCCCTAAATAGACGCAGATAATCCCCCTTGACCCCCTTCGATATAGCCGAAATGCCGACTCAGGGAAGAGGATTTGGAGTTGGGGCGGGACGTGCTTCGAACATTTCTTTCTTATCACCTTAAATCTGTCATCTTTCTTCAACACACCGGCTATACGGGGTTAGCGGACTAGCTCTGAAACGGTTACTATTCGGTAGCCTCGGGTGTGGAGTTCGGATAGGATTTGGGGGAGGGCTTGGGCGGTGGCGGCGCTGCCGCAGTGCAGTAGGATAATGCTGCCGGGTTTTACTTTTGATAGCACGCGTTCAGAGATTTGGTCGGCGGTGATACCTTTGACGACTGAATCCCATGAATCCAGAGACCACATAATTTCTTTATAGCCTAACTGAGAGATTAGTGCATCAACGCTTGAATTGCGGTCGCCGTAGGGGGGGCGAAAGAGCATCGCAACCTTTCTGCCCGTTCCTCGCTCGATAGCCGAAGCGCCGTGTTGGATTTGTTCTTCAACTTGCTCTGTGGTCATTTGTGTCAGGTGGGGATGGGAATAAGTATGGTTGCCGATTTCGTGTCCTGCCTGGCCTATTTGTCGAGCGGCATCGGGGAACTTATCGCAGAACGCGCCTGTTAGAAAGAAAGTGCAGCGCAATCCATTTTGGTTAAGAGTGTCGAGGATGCTGCTAACCGGCGCCGCATCCGCCCCTGCATCGAATGTGACGGCAATCACTTGTCCATTCGCACTGCCCGATAATGCATGTTCTATTGGGTGCGCTTTTGTTCCCGTTGGTATTGGGTTATCGTGAGAAGTGGTGTCCTCTAATTGATCAGGATTTTGAAGGGATGGTTTAATATCTTCTGATGGCTTTGTCGAATTTTCGGATCGATTAGCGCTTCCATTGCTATATTGATTAGACTGCAGCTTTTGGCTGTGTCCTTTATGATTTGAAATAGATTTATATTTTGGCGGTTGCAATATTCGCGCTGCGACAACGGCAAGAATGATAATCGCCAGCAGAAGGAATACCCATGAAGGCCCTGAAGAAGATCGTTTGGAGGATCGTTTTTTGTTTGCCATCGCATAAACCCAGTTTATTTCTGATTAACTATATGAGCAAAGTAGCCGGCGCCGAAGCCGTTGTCGATGTTGACAGTCACCACACCTGGCGCACAGGTGTTAAGCATCGCAAGGAGAGCCGCTAAGCCTTCGAATGAAGCGCCATAGCCGATGCTTGTGGGTACTGCAATTACGGGTGATCCCACTAGACCGCCAACAACACTTGCGAGAGCGCCTTCCATCCCTGCAGCGACAATAATCACGCTTGCCTCAAATAAAAGGGGAGTTTGGTCGAGTAATCGGTGGAGTCCTGCCACGCCTACATCGTAAAGACGTTCAACGCGGCTCCCAAGATAATGAGCAGTGATTGCCGCTTCTTCGGCCACCGGCAGGTCAGCTGTTCCTGCTGAGACCACCAGTACATAGCGCTCGGGGTTAATCGGTGGTTTTAGTTCGCCTAGTGTCAGGCATCGGCCTAGTTCGTGGTAGACGGTTTGAGGGAATTTCGCTTTGATGAGATCAGCCTGCTCTGCACTCGCCCTGGTGCCTAAGACAACATTATTCTTCTCAAAAAGCCGCTCGAAAATTTTAACGAGATGATCGGCAGCTTTTCCTTGACAGAAGATAACCTCAGGCGATCCCGTCCGTATTTCCCGATGATGATCCAGCCGGGCAAACCCTAAGTCTTCATAAGGGAGCTGCCGCAGTCGTTCCACTGCCTCCTGGATAGTAACTCGTCCAGCCTTAACATCCTCCATCAATTGCGAGAGTGAAATTTCATTCATTTTAGCTATTACGTACTACTTCCTTAGAATATCGTTCAGTTTGCCGGAGCGGAAGCCCTCTAGGTCTAGAGTTACATAAGTATAGCCAATGGACTTCATCTGGGTAACGATTTGGTCGCTTAATTCGATGATGCGGACGAGATCGGGCTTTTCTACTTCGATTTTTAACGTTGGACCGTAGTGGCGGACACGGAGTTGGCGGAAACCTAGGGTTTTTATGTAGGCCTCAGCTTTATCGACCATTCCTAGTAGCTCTCGGGTAATCGTCGTTCCATAGGGGAAGCGGCTTGAGAGGCAGGCGTAAGATGGTTTATCCCAGTTGGGGAGATTTAAATGTTGAGCCACTTCGCGGATATCGGATTTAGTAAAATTAGCTTCGCGAAGAGGGCTTCTAACTCCTAGCTCTGCAGCAGCCTTCATTCCCGGTCGATAATCCCCTGCATCGTCAGCATTTGAACCATCAGCAACCCAACGGATGCCTTGTTCCTTGGCAATCTCTTGTAGTTTGCCGAAAAGTTCGTTCTTGCAGTGATAACACCGGTTGGGAGTGTTGGTACTGAAATTGGGGTTTTCGAGTTCGTGGGTCGAAACAGTGAGGGTTCTTATGCCTAGAACTTCAGCTATTTCAAGGGCTGAACGGATTTCTCCTTCGGGGAAGGCTTCCGATTCCCCAACGACAGCTAAACATTTATCACCCAGCACGTCGCTTGCGACTTTGGCCAACAAGGTACTGTCGACCCCGCCGGAAAAGCCAACCACTATCTCTCCCATTTCGGCAAGAATAGTCTTCAGGGCTTCATATCTTTCGGAGACTTGTGACTGCATTGTTATTTCCTCTTACGCCAATCTCTAATGGGGCAATTTGAGCGGGCGGGAACTCTTTCTATCTATTTAGCATAGCATAGAATAGGGGATCCTTTCAAGCAAACATATCCCGCTCTAATACTATCGTTTAACCTGCGGCAATTGACAAGGCCTCCCTCCGACGAATACAATGAAATTTACTCTAAAGGGATAAACCCCTGATTGTGAACTGGAGAAAAGTAATGTCATCTCAAGTTGAAAAAGATATTCTTATTGAGCAGTTCAAAGCCGGCCTGGAAGATATTCCGGCAGCAGTATCCGATATCTGCTTTGTCGATGGAATAAACAGTCTTTTAGTCTATCGTGGTTATGATGTAACCGAGCTAGCCGCGAAGGCTACCTTTGAAGAAGTCGCTTACTTGTTATGGTTTGGAAAACTTCCCAATAAGCGGGAATATGAGTGGTTCACAAGGCAACTTATCCAAGAGCGTGAACTCCCCGCCCATGTTTTGGCGATTGTTACAATGTTCCCAGGTAAGGCTAACCCTATGGCAGCCCTCCGGACTGCTATTTCCGCAATGAGTATGTATGATCCTGATAGCTCAGACCAATCGAGCGATGCTATCATGCGCAAGGCAATCCGTCTAACCGCTCGTATCCCCACTATGATTGGGGTGTTGGAAAGACTTAGAACCGGCCAGCAACCGCTTGCTAGTCGGCCTGATTTAGGGCATGCGGCGAACTATCTTTACATGTTGACCGGTCGTGAACCGGAAGAAATGCAAAATCGCGCAATGGACCTATCGCTCATCTTGCAAGCTGATCACGAATTGAATGCCTCGACCTTCGCAGCACGTGTAACGGTTTCGACATTGTCTGATATCTATGCCGGTGTTGTTTCCGCAATCGGTACCCTTGCAGGTCCTTTGCATGGTGGAGCGAATGAGCAGGTTATGCGAATGCTTATCGAGATTGATAAGCTCGAAAACACTGAGTCGTATATCAAAGGGCTTTTCGCACAGAAAAAGCGCGTTATGGGCTTCGGACACCGAGTTTATAAAGGGGCAGACCCTCGCGCGTTGGTTTTGAAGAAGTGGTCTCAGATGCTCGGCGAAGGTTACTGCAATTCAAAGTGGTGGGCTATGTCTGAAGCAATTGAGGAAGTTGTCATTAAAGAAAAGGGCATCTATCCCAACGTGGATTTCTACAACGCCTCCGTTCTATATTGTCTAGGCATTCCTTTGGATATGTTCACGCCGGTGTTTGCCAGCAGTCGAATTGTTGGTTGGACCGCTCATATCATGGAACAGTTTGCGGATAATCGCCTTATCCGGCCGCGCGCTATTTATAATGGGCCGGAAGGGCTCGAATATGCGCCAATCGATGAGCGCAGCTAATGCCCACGCGTCATATCGAGCACTTACGTAAGGATGATACGGCTTTGGTCATGATCGACATGCAGGAGCCTTTCCTGCGGGATGTCCATGACCGTGAGTTAGTCGTTAAAAGAGTCCAAGTTCTTCTCGATGCGGCGAAAGTGCTTGGGTTACCGATTATTGCAACTTTACAAAATGAGAACCGATTGGGAGGGTATGTACCCGAGATAGCGGAGCGTCTTCCCGAAAACTTTCACCCCATCGATAAAATGACCTTTAGCTGCATGGGATCGGAAGAGTTTCGTATGGCTCTCAGGGTTGCGAGCAGACATCAAATTCTTATCTGTGGTGTCGAAACACATATCTGCGTGAGTCAGACCGCGCTTGATTTACTAAGAGCAGGCTATCAAGCCCATGTTGCCGCCGATGCTGTCTCCAGTCGTTCAAAAGAACATTCTGAGCGGTCCCTCGATCGCATGGCCAAGGCAGGCGTGGTCATTTCCAACTCCGAATCCGCCCTCTATGAGATGCTGGTTGAAGCTGGAACTCCGGAATTCAAACAAATTCTCAACCTAATCAAATAGTCCACAAACGTAAACAACCCAATTTCCCCCTTTCCAAGGGGTGTATAAGGGGGGCAGTCCGCTTTGGTTGGTAAATTTATATTTCTGAAGCTGTGTGGATTTAAAGACGGTCGACCGATAAAGAAATTAGATTTCCATATGAAAGGTGTTTGAGCACTGAGCCATGTTGTTCTGTGGCATCTGTGAAGTACTATGCAGATCAAGGGTAACTCCCGAATGATTCTTTGGATTGAAAGCATCGGTTTTGCATTCCTCATCTTGTTATGCTGGTCAGGCGAATATTTCAGCAAATTTCGCAACCTTTTCGGATGCACAGCTTTAAATGACTGGCATGAGAGTTTATTAGAAAGCGCTGTTATTGTTATTGTTTGGGCTTTGGTTTTTACCTTCACGAGAAAGCTGCTTAAACGATTACATTATGTTGAAAGTTTTATAAGAGTATGCGCCTGGTGCAAGAAGATGAGCCATGATGACCAATGGGTTCAAGTGGCGGATTATTTTGCTGGACGTTTTGATATTCCAACCACTCACGGCATTTGTCCCGACTGCGCCGCTGAAGCCATTTCTGAAGTCAAGTCCTATAATCCTCAACCCGAGCTAGCTTTAATATCAGTGAGTACCGAGTCAATCACTTCAGATGATCCCAATATCTCGTCCCCCGCTGCCTAATGAGTTGCTTAGGTGTGTATATTAGAACTCAGG
>JBAXQP010000060.1 GCA_037131655.1 bacterium
TATACCAACCTCCTGCGGGGACTGTTATAACAGCGGAAAAGCAGGAAGGATTACTCTTGAGAGAAAGTTTCTCCCAATCTCCAGGCAGATCGCCTTTTAAAGACTTGCCAACGACTCGCGCCATCACACAATCACAAGCGGAATTAACACGTCCATCCAACTTCATCTCGCCGCAAAACTCGGATTGACGCTGAAAGACTTGATAAGTTTTCGGCGATAAAATCGTAAGATCAGCATCTTTCAGACCTTTTGGAATATCCGTTTCCAATATCATCCCCTTGGTCTCCTCTTCTATCATTAACACTGAATCGGCATTATTGTTTCCGTTCATTACTACACCATTACAAAGATATTCGGCGCTTGCGTGTGGCAATACCGAACATCGAGTTCCTTTCGTGAATAATTCGCCCTTAGGCCAAAAGCAAGTATACCAGTGCCTTGCAGCTTCCCCCAATACTTTAGGTTAAAGTTTAGATCTATGAGGGCGCAGGCAACTGCATCCTTTTTTGTCAACAATAAAAGGCCTGCTCGAACCCGAGCAGGCCTTTTATTAAGATAGGAATGACTTAAAAGCGGACGCCGACTACTGCGCTCAGTCCATTAAGACCATCAGCGCCAGAACCGTTGTACCTTAAAGCTCCATAGATGGGTGTTGGGCCAGGGAGAAATTCCATGCCAACACTAGCGGCCCAAGCGAGGTCTGTACCGACACTCCCCCCTAAATCTTGATCAAAAGCTAAACCAAGACCTACCGAAAAGAGAAATTTATCCATCCGTGCAGAATAATTCGCCAAGACAGGAATAGCATATAAGCTGCCTGAACCGTACCAATCCGCGCTTAATGTCAAATTAGACTTAAAGAGTGGATTTACGGAGGGCAACTTAAAGAATCGCCATTCGGCGCCGACAGTCAGCCATGTAGCCCCTTCAGCATCGCGTGCTGATGCATCAGAAGGAAAGAAAGCACCCGCTCGCACGCTAAGCCCCGTGCCCAGAGGTTCATATTGCGCGTTCGCCCTCGACCCAAACGCCGCAACGAGAGCTACCAGCAAAATCAAATAGAAAAGCGAATTCCAATTTCGCATCGAATCAATCCTCCTTGAAAAGTCTTTGCAAGTTATTTTACCAGATTCCAAGGGAAGGCTATTATTCGTATTGTGATCTTTATTAAGGTTAATCTTAAACATCACAAATCATCCAAATTCAACGTATTATAAATTACATGCGGCGCAATTCAGTCTGACTTTGTGGTTGGGTTTGCGATATACTCTCTAAAACAGAGACAGGTTTGTCCTGACCTGAATCTAAGGACAAGGTGAAGCTTTATGGAACCTAACGATGCTTTCAGAATTGTGCGATTGGTGCGAACGCTTTCCTCAGAGATCTATGAAGCTCGCGAAAACGACGAACGTATTGCTCAGATTGATGTGCATTATGCAGGTGAGGTCATTTATGTGACAGTTATCACCGAAACCGCGCTCGAGGAGTCTGCTGAGCATCGATTGATGAGCCAAATAGATGAAGAAATCGTCTCTTCTTACCTCCCTTCTATTGCCCGAACCGATTTAATCGTGACGATCTTCAAGGGCAAAGAGATTGCCCGCTACTGCGATTCGCTCGATAACAATATCCCCTTTGACGATCAATACGATAACGGGAGCGAGAAGAACTAAAGGGACGACACAGCATCAGCTTGTGCGACCTAGGTAAAATGAAGCCCATTATGGACGAAATGGCCAATTACGACTTTGTTGTTATCGGAAGTGGAATTGCAGGACTAACATTTGCGCTTAATGTTGCTGATGCAGGCACGGTTGCGCTGGTAACTAAAAAGGAGCGCTCCGAGTCGAACACTAACTACGCCCAAGGGGGGATAGCTGCTGCGGTGGGAGCAACTGACTCTTGGGAGTTTCATTATCAAGACACTTTAGTTGCGGGCGCCGGGCTTTGCCACCATGACGCAGTCGAAGCCTTGGTTAAAGAAGGACCCGACCTCATTAAATGGCTTCAAACGCAAGGGGCAAACTTTGATGTCACTGATGGCCCCGACCCTCACTTTCTTTTAGGGCGCGAGGGCGGCCATCGGCAAAATCGCATTGTCCACCATGCCGATAAAACCGGCTGGGAGAGCGAGCGAACACTTCTTAGCTCCCTTAAGTCACGACCCAACATAACGGTTTTTGAACACTTCTTTGCGCTGGACCTTGCTATAACAGAGGGCGAATGTATTGGGGTCCATCTGCTAGATACGCACTCGGGTCAAATCGTCCAATTTGGCGCTAAGGCAGTAGCTTTGGCTACCGGCGGGTGTGGACAAGCGTATCTATACACCACCAACCCCCCCATCGCAACTGGTGATGGTGTAGCAATGGCTCGCAGGGCAGGCGCAACGATTGCCAATATGGAGTTCATCCAATTCCACCCCACCACGCTTTACCACAATGAAGCCCGATCCTTCTTAATTAGTGAAGCTGTTCGAGGCGAGGGCGGATTACTTATACGCAAGAATGGCGAACGGTTTATGGATGCCTACCACTCAATGGCCGAACTTGCGCCTCGCGATATCGTCGCCCGCGCCATCGACGCTGAGCTTAAGGAGCATAACGAGGAATGTGTCTATTTAGACATAACCCACCTTGCATCTGATTTCATTCAAAAACGCTTCCCCTCCATTTATAAACGATGCTTATCAGTAGGGTTGGATATCACCAAAGAGCCAATTCCTGTTGTGCCTGCAGCGCATTATTCATGCGGCGGCGTTGTGACTGACCTAAATGGCCGTACCAACTTGCCTCGGCTTTATGCCTGTGGAGAAGTCTCATGCACGGGGGTTCACGGCGCTAACCGATTGGCCAGCAACTCATTATTGGAAGCATTAGTTTTCGGTGAACGGGCAGCAAAAGACGCCCTTAACTGGCTTCAAAAACCGGCGCCAGTTAAAGCAACCCCGCTTCCTCAAGCTTCTGCCCATAAGATTGATAACACCGCCGTCTTTAAGTTCAGAAAGCAAATTCAGGAGATCATGTGGTCGCAAGTCGGCATCGTGCGCACAAATGAGCGTTTAGTCCAGGCTCAAAGAGAGCTTGATGCGCTCGCCATCGAAGCTCTTCCCTTGCTCCAATCTCCTACCCCAACCGCCGATAGCGCTGAAATACGCAACTTATTCGATGTCGCCAACATGATTATCGAATGCGCCATTAACCGCAAAGAAAGCCGAGGGCTTCACTATACGCTCGACTACCCTGACAAGGACGATGAGCGATTCTTGAAGGATACAATTCTAGCGCCTCAAGTCAAGATTGAGTGCAACCGCCCATAACATACTGCGTAGAAAAGCTCCCTACCTGTTAGGGTACATACTCGTAGCGTGTGTTGCGGCGGCGGGGTTCATATCCGGCGGACTTAATGAGGCTTTCAATTTCGTTGGCATTTAGGATGAATTTGCTCCCGGCAGCGCTAACCACATTCTCTTCAATCATCACAGAGCCAAAATCATTAATCCCATATCCAAGAGCAAGCTGGGCTATCTTCGGGCCCTGAGTTAAAATAGACACTTGAAGGTTATCTACATTGTCTAACATCAGGCGTGAGACGGCCACCGTTCGAAGATAATCAAATCCAGAAGCCTTCTTTTCGATGGGCAAATTCGTATCTTCCGGCTGAAAACTCCAAGTGATAAATGCCCGAAACCCACCCGTATCGTCCTGAAGCTCGCGAATACGAATAAGATGCTCCACCCTGTCTTCCACAGTCTCCACATGCCCGAACATCATACTCGCTGTCGTGCCCAAGCCAAGTTCATGCGCTGTGCGCATGCAATCCAACCACTCTTGAGTGGTGTCCTTATTCGGCGCAATCTGGTTCCGCACCCGATCAACCAATATCTCCCCCCCTGCCCCCGGAATCGAGTGCAATCCGACTTCCTTCAATCGCACTATACAATCACGAAGGCTCAATTTGGAGATATGGGCAATATACTTCACTTCCGCAGGCGAGAGCGCATGAAGAATTGCGCTGGGGTAACGCTGCATAATAAGGCTGAAGATACGCTCATAATAATCAATTTTGAGCGAAGGGTTCAACCCACCCTGAAAAAGCACCTCGCTGCCCCCCGTATCGATGAGTTCCCCAACCTTCCCCAAAACCTCATCATCACTAAGGGTATACCCCCCGACTTCTCCCGGCTTTCGATAAAAACCACAAAACTTGCACCGCACCCAACACACATTAGTGTAATTAACAATCCGCCCAATCACATAAGTAACAACATCCTCCGGATGCTTCCGCCGCCTTACCAAATTGGCCAAAACCGCCAATTCAGGCAAGTTAGGATAATGAAAGAGCCAAACACCCTCCTCCGAGCTAAGCCGCTCCCCTGCATATACCTTATCTGCAATCGTATCGATGGTAATCAATCCTATCCCCTCCGCACAGGTTATTGCACAAACACCACCTGTGAGGCTACACCCCCTCTCCCCGTCTTGCCCGTACGCAATAGAACAATCACTTTCCACCGGCCATTCGGCGTAGGGGGAAGATACAGATGGGGGTTTCCTAGAAAGGATCAGTTCCGCTAACATCAATGTCGATTGGTCGCGATGATCTGAACATCAGTCACAATAACCCAAAACGACCGAAATAATGCAAAAAGCATAAGCCCTGGAATTGAAAATCCCAGGGCTTATATAATCAGCTTTAGTAAATGACTTTGTTCAGCGGATATTCGACGATGCCCTCGGCACCGGCGCGTTTTAGTTTGGGAATTAGGTCTCGAACGACGGTGGTTTCGATAATGGTCTCGACGGCAACCCAATCCTCATCTTTCAAGGGTGATAGAGTGGGATTGCGTAAGGCGGGTAGAAGAGCGATCACTTCCGATAAATCACTCTTGAGAACATTCATCTTCAAGCCGACCAATCGCTCGGCGTTCATCGCACCCTGAAGCAGGATAGCGATGCTTTCAATCTTCTGGCGCTTCCAAGGGTCTTCCCAAGCATCCTTATTGGCAATCAAACGGGTGGTTGATACAAGAAGTGTGTCAACGATGCGCAGATTGTGAGCGCGCAATGAGCTACCGGTCTCGGTGTTTACTACAATCGCTTCAACAAGCTGTGGGACTTTGACCTCGCAGGCTCCCCAAGAGAACTCTACATGGGCATTAATCTCATTCGACTTCAAATAGCGCTCAGTTAGACGGACATATTCAGTTGCAACGCGCTTTCCTGTTAAATCTTTCACGCTGTGAATTTCCGAATCCTCATGCACTGCCAACACAACACGCACAGGGTTGAGTGTTGCCTTTGAGTATTGAAGCTCTGCCACTTCGCATACTTGCGCGCCGGAGTCTTCAATCCAATCCTTTCCTGTCAAACCCAAGTCGATCACGCCGTCTTGTATATATTCAGGAATCTCCTGCGGGCGCATAAGGAGCGATTTGATCTCGGGATCATCCACCACCGGCTCATACGAGCGCGCGCTAACCCGAAAATCATAACCAGCCTTCTTAAAAAGACCAAACGTAGCATCTTGCAAACTGCCCTTTGGCAATCCTAATCTCAGTTCCACAGATCAATTTCCCCTTTTTCACTTTTGCTCTATTGTACCAGCCCAACCAATCGCTTAGCATGGGTAGTAGTCTATTGAACCAGAGGATGGCGGAGGCCATCGGGGATGAAAGGTTGAGGGGTTAGAAGGAGGACGTCTAGATTGGCTTCGTACTCGCCTATGGTGTTGGGTTGAACCTTGATTACTAGAGTATGACTGCCTGATGTCAAGCGGATTTTGCCCAGACTATACCATCCGTACTTCCCGCCATATCGTGCTTGAACTTCTGCTTTAGCAATCTTACCGACTGGAGTAGAATCGACGATCCATTCAATTGGCGAGGCATTATTTTCTCCGGGTGGCACACCGGCAATCCATAGGGTGTAATCCCCTTCTACCGGAAGTTGAATGTAATATCGAGCATAGTAAGTTCCGCCTGGAGGTTCGATTGAAGTCGAAATCTTCAGCACTCGTTGACCGCTTGCGCCAGGAGTAACGGGAGAATCACCAAAGGTATGATCTCTTGTAATCTCAGCTTCAACCCAAGCATATGAAGCTAACCTGGAGCTTGCCTTCTCAACTACCTCACGCATTTGTGCATAACCGGCTCCCGGCGATCTTTGGGAAAGCACTTCACCTTCTCGCATAGCCGATTTCAAGTCAGTGATGTCCATCTTATACTTCTGGCTTAAGTTCAATAGGCGATCGAATTCATCTATCACTTGATTTTCAGCCTCAACAGGAACAGGAATATCGGTTAGCCCACTCACCAAAACCGGTTTTGGCCCCACTCGGAAGGTCAACTTTCCGCCTTTATTTTTTGTCTCCACCGGCAGGCCATCAAAGGTGAGTACTGACACGTTTTTAGAATCAATTAAACGCAGAGTCAAATCTCGTTCTTCGCCATGGGACCACACATAGATAAAAGTGCCATTAGGTCGCGAAATCCAATAGGCATCAAAATCAGTACCGAAATCAACCCGATCCCCCGCTGCCGGACTCGGGAGCCACCAAACGGTTGAAGATAACCGCATAATCTCCGCGGGAACCCGAGCCGTCTCAGGAAAGAACACTCCCAGAGGTTGCGTAGTTGAAAGATTATTATCCCTCGCTGTTATTTGGGCGTAGTTTGAAAGCCAAGTGAGAGTTTCTTTACTCGTCCCTGTACGCACAAAGATGCCTTTAGCGCCAAGCGACTTTGCCCAATCCAGTGTAAGATGCATCGAGTTCTCGTCAGTATAATCGGTTTTCCCGTTCTGACTAGCCATCATATCCGAAGCCACGAGCCAACCGCTTGGACTCCAATCGAAAATCGTTGACAGCACATAGGCAGCCGAATTCTCAATTACGCTCGCACCAATCCCCCGACATAACATTCCGATGCCGTCAGAAGCCGCATCTTGAGGTTCAAACACATTCGACCAACCGGTCCAAGTATAGATGACCGGCACATCAACAACTTTCTTTACTGCGCTCGCCAAATTTCGGGCACGGCGAGCGCTCGCTCCTCGCATAATCTCTTGAATATCGTGCCAGTATTTACATTTCCCAATCTCAACTTTATAAAGCTTGTCGTTCTGGCTGTCCCAAAGGATGTTCGTTCCCCTGCCCCGCGAGAACATTGGCATTACTCGAGCAGCGATTTCATAAGAAGGCAAGTCGTATTCGGTAAGACCCCAGGCCGCATTCAATTTGCCTATCGAGGAATAATTCTTGCGCAATGCACGCTCGAACTCGGAACGGAAAAGCTTTGAATCCGGAACAAAGTCACGTTCTGGGTCCATCCACTTCACACGGCGGCCAAGCGGGTCAAGAAAACCGCGAAAACCTTTGCCGAACTTTAATGAGAGCAAGGTAGAAAGCAAATTATCACGCTGTATGTCATATTTCTCCCAATAGTCAGGCAATAAGCCTTGCGGGAAGTGGGGATAAATCAATAAGACATATGCCCCGGAATCGCGCGGGCGAAGTTGAATTCGAAATAGCCCATCGGTTGGGGTTACTTTTCCAAATTGGACAACAGTGGCATCCGTTTTATCGACTAAAGCAAAGATCGCGCTATCGGCTTTGGGAATACGAATGTTCTGTACACCTGCATCGGAAACGTTTGGAACTCGATAGGATTGGGGGGTGACTTGATAACCGGAAGTAAGCGGTGGGTCGGCGCCCATCGCCAGCATATATTTGAACCCTTGCTTTTCACATAAGTTAATCGAAGCCTGCCAGGCTGAATTCGACATCTCGCCCGGCGCAAGCGGCATTTCAAGAATCACATCACTCAAGCCGGCCTGCTTTATCTCCGCATAGCGCGCTTCGTCAATAGGATCGGTAATTCGAAGCCAAATACCAACAGGGACATATGGCATGTTGTCCCAAATGAGTGAACGGGCAAAGTTGATAGTCCAGGAATGTTTATCTCCCGCGCTATCGGTAAATGTGCCCTGCCGTTCACTGCCGAAAGCCGATAACATAAAAATTAGAAGCACAAACAAGCATACAACATACTTAAAACGCATATAAACCATATCTCTCACCACTTTATATCGGGAAAACTATCACCCATTTTTGGGTTGAACGGTTCCCCACCGGGCTAAGAATTTCGGATAATCGACTACCTGGTTCGTTTCAATCGACTCGAAGATAGCCTTCTCGACCTGCAGTACATGCCGCCCCTGCTCAACGGTCATTGGAGGCTCGGTGTCATTTCGAATCGCATCGCACAAAGCAACCAACTCATCATAATGCCCCATATAACCATGAGGGCCACGAGTGTCTTTAAAATGGGCATCGGGGTTAAAAGGGGTTGAATCCGGACCCGCGAAGATAAACGCCATGTCATCACTAGTTAGGTTTGTGCTCATATGGCACTCTTTAAAACGCTTTGACAGATAAACGCATCGGTCTTTACCGAAGAGTTGGAAGGAGAACTTGCTCATGCTCGCGTTATAGGCAGTACCATGCTGGATATAACTTGCTTGAGAGCCATCAGCGAAGCGCAGTGTTGCGATGAAACTATCAGCGGGCAGATGCTCATCCATACCGTAATAATGTCCCCCTGTTGCATAGACTGTCTGAATGGGGGCATCGTGAAACTTGTGGACGATTAAATCGAGATTATGACAAGCCTGGCCAGAGACTAAATCATTACACTGGCCATAAGTAATCCAGGGGTTTGGCAGAAGTTCTTTCGCTCGTTTAGCGCCGGGGGATAGCCTGAAGCATAAACCGATAATATACTTGATCTTCGACTCACGGACAGTACGTTCGAGTTCTAGAGCATCCTCGACTTCGATAGCAATCGGCTTTTCCATAAAGATATGCTTACCGGCCTTCGCCGCAGCAATCCCTAATGATGGATGAGCCTGTTCCCCCGTTTGAATAAGAACGCCATCAAGGCTCTTATCAGCGAATAATTTTCCGGGGTCTTCGGTGGTATATTCACCGCCAAAGTCAGAGAGGAACTTCTCTGCCTTCTCCTTAACAATATCGGCGTAAGCGACTACTTCCATACCGGGGATATACTTCGAGTTCAAGACATGAAGCGTCCCCATCCCACCGCAACCTACAACACCAAACCTTAATTTCTCCAAAACTCACCCTCCTGTCAAAAACCTCTCCCCTATTATGGCTCAGATGCACACCCTTGCGTCAGACGGTCGGCTTTGGAGGGTTGTTTCTGTAAGTTATGTACTATCAAAATGGTATTGATTTTAAACCTCATCATTTCAACCTGGCGAATAAAGTCGCATAACTGAAAAGTCATTGTCTTAAACCTAACCATTACCGCCCCCTACACATTATAAAGGGTCATTCTGAACGTAGTGAAGGATCTGTCTGGAAGGTCTCTTAGAGGGGTTGATTCGTCATCGCCGCTAGCGCTCTGCTACCGATGCATCGAAAAAATATACAAAGCAGTCTCAAAACTATTCCTTAAATGCTGACATCAAGAACCATTTTCAGGACGCGTTATCATTCCTTTTTATGTTAGTTTGGATGAGTTTATTATCGTTTCTTGGTGTAATAAAGTTCAAGGTCATCATTAACGATGAACCATATACTATGTTGATTCCAGTGAACACCCCAATACTCTGGATACTTATCTATTGGGGGGGGTATCGCCACTTTATCACCATCACGATCTACGACGTATTCGACATATCCTGTCATCACAACTTCTTGGTTTATCCCCAACTCATCTATAACTGAGTTTTTTATATACCATATGCCTTTATTATTTGACTCTCTACCACCAGAAGGATAGAACGTTTGTTCGAAGGTTCCATTATCCTTAAGTGTCAATACCTCCTTACCCAAGTTTTGGCCATTAATTTCGACATGCTTGTAGACTATTTCATACGAACCGATAATATCTGCCTTCGATAGATAAGTTTCGTTTTGCCTACAGCCAAAAAGCATAATTACCATACAGATCACCAGAATCAAGGTGCTATCCCGCATTGTGACAGGATAGCTCGATTTCACTTTCATAGACATTGTAGCCATTCTCATTTCGCTCCTTTTTCAGGAGAAGTTTCCCGATATTTCGTCAGCGCCGCTAGCGCTTTGCTTCCGAAGTATTGAAGCCCACACAACAAAATCCACCTAAGGGTTTTGGCCTACCCAATATCACAAAAGGGCGGGAGCTTTGCTCCAGGCCTTTTGATTTTAGGTGAGTCTGGATAGGTCAGTTTAGATTTGTTGGCATCCCACCATTCAAGAATGCCTTTGCGGGTTGGAGGCTCACCCCCAATTGGTTGCCCCATCATCTTACTGATAAATGGCACTAGTCGGTCATCACCTTTTTGTATCTTGTTCATCAGAAGCGGCAGAATCTCCATTCCCATGCCTATGATTTTATTTTGCGCCTCATCAGCTTCATGTGTTTTCTTTTGATCCATAAATTGGTCCCATTCCTCATAGAACCGGTCAAATTTCTTTGGGGTTTCAAGTTTCCTTTCTTTCCACCAATTGATAAGCTGCTCTTGAATGTACAGATTAAATGAAACTCCCTTCGGACAATCAACCATAAGCCGCTTTTTCGTAATCCTAATACACAACTTTATATGTGCTTCCTGTAAAAAAAAGCCCATTTGTCGGTTATTGAGATCCTTCTCAAGTATCTCAATGAGAAATGGAACGGCCTGAGGTCCCATATCCACAACAGCCTTTTCTTCTGGCACAGAGCCAGTAAAACTAGCTGCAGGGTTCTCTTTTATCCAAGTATTTTGTGCGTTTAGCCACACTTGATACTTCCATTGAAACTGCGCGCGCAATGGAGTATCCTTTTCCGCCGAACTTCCTCCCTTGTTTAATGTGAAGCAAAGAAAAGTAAACATTAGGATGATCAGTACACTAAAAAATATTTTTCGGTTTATCATCATTCTCATTATTTGTAGAATCTTTCGATGCTTCGGTAGCAGAGCGAAGCGGCGCTGCCGGAGCGCATCCTCTCCTTCTCTTGAGGCAAGACTATCTTGCTCTCCCGGCTACTCTACAAATTAACATACTGGCATCGAATAGTCAAATGCCCTCAAAGCTGACAGGTAATAATCTTGTTATTTTTTTATCGCCTACTAATCGGCTGGTTATATCCCCTGTCTTCCGCCGGTAACCCTCGATTAAAACACCTTCTTAAAAGGTTCATAAAGGGATAAGTAGCGAAAAAGGGGAAGCCCAGATTGATTTTAAGCGGGCGGAATGATTGGCCTGATTGATTAAGGAGGACCAGGCGAGTAATCTGTCTGGTAGGTTGTGGAGGAGGTTGCTTCGGCACATACCGCCTCGCAATGACACGGTTAGGGAAAAGGTGATAGGTGATGGGTGTTAGGGGGAGAGCAAGAAGCAAGAAGCAAGAAGCAAGAAGCAAGAAGCAAGAAGCAAGAAGCAAGAAGCAAG
>JBAXQP010000061.1 GCA_037131655.1 bacterium
AATGAGAACAGTGCTGCAATGGGTGCCAAACCTGGCACTATATTGGTCGACACCAGTACCATTGCCCCTGCGGCCGCTCAAGAATTTGCCGAAAGAGCGAACGAATTAGGTTTGCATTTCCTTGATGCTCCGCTGACAGGGGGACAAATCGGCGCAGAAAACGGGACCCTCACGATTATGGTCGGTGGCAATGAAGAGGTCTTTGGGAAAGTGAAACCTGTCTTCGAACCGATGTCAAAGAAGATCGTCTATGTTGGCGGTCCCGGCATGGGTCAGATACTCAAAATGGCCAACCAGATTGCGGGTATGTTGAATGTCGTTGGGGTTGCCGAGGCGCTTCTGTTTTGCCGTAATGCTGGAGTTGATTTAGACTTAGCGGTCGAGACACTAAGTGGCGGCGCTAGTGGTTCGTGGGCGATGGAGAATTTGGGGCCGCGAATAGTTGATCGTGACTTTAGACCGGGTTTTTCAGCCGAGCTTCAGCAGAAGGATCTTCGCTATGCCTTAGAGACTGCCGATAAGCTAAAAGTCCCCATGCCCGGCACTGCAGTTTGCAATCAGCTCATGCGCTCAGTCTTAGCACACGGCGATGGCAAACTGTCCTTTGTAGCAGTTTCTCTAGTCTTAGAACGCCTTGCAGGTTTGGACTTGCCCATTAAGAAGGGTAAGTAAATCCCATTTTGCGATACCCAAAACCATGGCTTCAATTCAGTCTCCAATTATCTCTATGCATGGGGTTACTAAGCGGTTTGGCGCGTTAACGGCTAATGACCGGATAGATATTGACGTTAGTTCGGGGACTATCCATGCGATTGTTGGAGAAAATGGGGCAGGGAAGACAACGCTGATGCGCATCCTCTACGGCGTCTACCGTCCTGATGAGGGTGAGATTAAGCTTCGTGGGCAGACAACAGATTTCCACAGTCCAATGCAGGCTATCAAAGCTGGCGTTGGGATGGTTACTCAGCACTACAGTATCATCCCCGAACTTTTAATTATTGATAATTTAATGTTGGGCGCGGAACTCACACAAGGTTGTTTGCTCGATCGGAAAGCCGCTATTGAACGGGCGGACGAATTAGCGAAACGAATTGGCTTTAATTTTAATTGGCGCGCTTTGGCCTCAACCTTGAGTCCTACTTCAAGTCAGAAGCTCGAAATCCTAAAGTTGTTGTGGAGAGATTCCGATATTTTAATATTAGATGAACCGACGGCGATGTTATCACCATCGGACTCAAATGCGCTCTTTGATAACTTGCATAAGTTGTGTGACGATAGCCCGAGAACGATCTTATTTGTGACGCATAAACTGGACGAAGTAATGCAGCACGCTCAGCAGGTTACTGTATTACGTGGTGGGAAGAAGATTGCTGATGCTGATGTTGCCGGAACATCACGAGAACAGCTCACTCAGTGGATTGTCGGACAGCAAATCAACCCGATCAAAAAAGAACCCCCTCGATCTTTTGGAGAACCAATGCTCACCGTGTCCGAGTTAACGGTTCGTGGGGATCGAGGGGATATTGCAGTCAATTCGATTAGTCTTGAAATACGTTCGGAAGAGATAGTCGGGATTGCAGGGGTTGACGGGAATGGACAGGCTGAATTGGTAGAAGCTATAGTCGGCCTGCGCCCCGTTATCTCGGGTTCAATTCGCTTCAGAGAAGTTGATTTATCTAGGCAATCGATAAGACGGAGGATGGAGTTGGGGCTTCGCTACCTGCCGAATGATCGTCTAGATGGTCTCATCGAGGATTGGTCGGTTAGTTTGAATTCTGTCTTAGGTTTTCACAGAAAGCCACCGATCGGTGGTTTGTTAATGCAGTCAAAAGCAGTTAATGAGCGGGCAAGGGAATTGGTAAGTGAATTCGACGTGAAGACCCCGAGTTTGGAATCTTCCGCTGATTTGTTATCCGGTGGGAATCAGCAGCGTTTGATGGCCGCGCGTGAGCTTTATGGTGAGCCTAATCTGTTGGTTGCATGCCAACCAACGTGTGGATTGGATATTAGCGGCGCCGAACAGGTCCATAACGTTATCCGAGACAAATGCGCCATTGGAATGGCAGCGCTAGTGGTATCGTTTGATCTGGATGAGCTAATCGAGCTATGCGACCGTATCGTTGTAATGTTCCGTGGGAAGCTTTTTGCTTTGCCTGATGGAGAGAGTAAAAACCGCGAGCTTATCGGTTTACACATGGTGGGTGGTGCGCCGAGATGAAGCGTGTTCTCACTATTCTTGCGCTTATTATTTCGGCGACGGCGCTTATAGCTGTTGCAGTGGCATCTACAGGCACGCCACCAGGGTATGCCTTCATAATCTTTGTTCAGGGAGCTTTTGGAGATAAGGCGCAGTGGATGCAGACGCTAAGCCTAACGATTCCTTTGCTTCTAACCGGTTTATCGGTTGCGGTTGCGCTTCGAGCAGGTTTGTTTAATATAGGCGCTGAAGGACAACTTCTTGTTGGCGGTTTGATGGGCGCTTGGACTGGCTATGCGTTTGTGCTTCCTTATGGTTTGCATCTTGGGCTTGTGTTGATTGTTGGAGCTTTAGCCGGAGCGATATGGGCGCTCCCTGCCGGCTTGATTAAGGCATGGCGGGGCGGGCATGAGGTGATTACTACTATCATGCTCAACTATCTGGCGCTGAACCTGGTTAATTATTTGTTAAATGGGCCGATGCGTGCAGTCAGCGCTTTTAATGAACCTAAAACACCTGAGTTGATGCGATCCGCATGGATGCCGATGCTGTCATTTACGGATAACTCTTTGAGCTTGGGAATTTTAGTTGGGATTTTCGTTGCAATAGGGTTGTGGGTGTGGCTGTTCCGGACGCCTAACGGTTACGAAACACGCGCAGTGGGCGCTAACTCAAACGCAGCCAAAGCCCATGGGATTTCAATATCACGAACCTTGATAATGACGATGGCGCTCTCAGGGGCATTAGCAGGCTTAGCAGGGGCTGTTTTAGTGGCGGGAGTTCCTGAACATAGGTTTTATCGAGATTTCTCACCTGGTTACGGGTTTGATGGAATAGCAGTGGGTCTGCTGGCAGGTGCCAATCCTTTGGGTGTAATTCCGGCGGCTGTAGTTTTTGGTGCGGTGGATTCGGGAACGCGTTATATGGAATCGCTGACATCAGTGCCGCGCGATATTGCAGTAGTGGTTAGAGGGCTTATTATTTTAGGGGTTGCAGGGCTTACTTGGCAGCGAAAAAAAGGGAGCGCTAAATGACTCTCTTAATTCAAGTTTGGATATTGGGAATGCTGCGCGGCGGCACATCGTTGATGTTGACATCACTAGGTGGACTTCTTTCTGAACGAAGTGGTGTTATAAATATCGGGTTAGAAGGAATGATGCTATTAGGTGCTTTTGCTGGGGCAGTGGTAAGTTACTTCACAAAGAGCGCCTTGCTTGGTTTATCAGCAGCTGTATTAGCTGGAGGACTGCTAGCTTACGCTCATGCGTTATTAACGCAGCGATTGAAAGTCGAACACGTGATGAGCGGTATAGCGCTTAACCTGGTTGCGCTTGGAGTGACGAGCTTTCTGCTCAGGCGGCTTCCTGATGGTATTGGCTCTTTCTCTAAAGTGCCAAGTGTGCCTTGGTGGTCATTGACGATCGTTGCTTGTGTATTAATGGGCGTGATTTACGTATGGTTGAATTATACACCGAGCGGAATTCGCCTTCAGGCGGTTGGGAATGACGCCGAAAAGGCGGCGCAGGTTGGGATCGATCCGATAAAGGTTCGATATTTCGGTGTTATCGCGAGCGGAATGCTGGCAGGATTAGGCGGTGGTTATCTATCACTAGCTCAGACGCCGGGGTTTTCGGTGAATATGTCGAGTGGACGTGGATATATCGCGCTTGCGGCACTCATCTTAGGCCGATGGAATCCGTTTGGCGCCGCCGCTGCAGCATTAGCATTTGGGCTGTTTTATCAGGCAGAAGAATGGATGCAAGGCACACCGATATTCGGTGTACAGCTTCCCACGGAATTTTGGCTATCGCTGCCGTATTTATTAACAGTGATAGCGCTTGCCGGCTTCCGAGGTCGTTCGAAACCACCTGCAGATTTAGGGAAGACGTAGTTCGGAGAAATTATGGGCGATCAGGCTAAATTGCTGAGAGAAATGACGGTTAAGCAACCGGTAAGTGTAGGGCATCGCGCAGTTGTAAAAGTGCCGGAGGTGTCTAATGCCGGTGCTGTATCGCTATATCTTGCTGCAGGAGTTAATACTGATATCGTGCGGATGTTGGTTGATGCAGCAGGTATGTGCGATCAGCGTGCCATAACGCTTGACTGGGATGGATTAGGGATCACAGGAGGATTTGGACCCGGTGCTTCAGTTTCAGCCGTTTCAAACGTTTCATTACTTAGAAGCGGTATATTGAACCCAAATACGCGAGTGATTGAGCTTGGCGGTGAACGTTGGTGGAATTCACGAACGGCAACACAGCGCCGCTCTCTTGTCAATGAACTTCGAGCAGTGCAGCCTCTTGCTGATTTATGGGTTCTATTAAGACGAAAGATTGATGCTTTAACCTGTTCAACAGGTCAAGCTCTTATTGTTCTTCCCGCTAGACCTGAATCTTTAGTAGAAACCTATGCGGCGATGAAGGCACATCGAAATGCTTTATCGAAAGTCTCTCTTTCCGTCGCAGTTTCAGGAGTTGGGAACGAGCGTGACGCGGCTCTAAGATTGTCAGTTATGTTTGATAAGTATTTAGGTTTGGATGTGCGACCGGTCTGCCTTAACGCTGAGGCTCTGCGCAGCGAGTTAATGGAGTCTTGGTCAAAAGGGAGCGGATTGCGTGGTCTTTTGGCCGGCCTATCAACACAAATGGCTGTTAAATAGCTTTTAGGAGTATTAAATGATTTCAGCGAATAAGAAAATGAAAATATTGATTGTATCGGTTGAGGTATCGCCTTTTGCAAAGGTAGGAGGATTGGCGGATGTGGCAGGTGCGTTGCCAAAAGCATTAGCTAAACTTGGGCATGATGTACGCGTACTAATGCCCGCCTATAAAATGATTGAGGATAACCCTAAGTACAAAGTTAAGCCACTTATTGATAAACTGCCGGTTCCCATCAATCCGCATTGGATTGAGGAGGGCTTTGTTAAGCAGACTACCATTAGTGGTGATATACCTGTCTACCTAGTCGGTTCGAAGCGATTTTTTTCAAAAGCAACTGAATCGGTTAAAGTTTATGATATCGAAGCTGGCGCTGACCCTTACATTTTCCTCGACAGAGCGGTACCTACCTTCATAGAGGCCTTCAAAAAAGAATGGATGCCTGATGTTATCCATTGCAATGACTGGCACACGGGTCTAATTCCAGTTTATTTAGAGCATTTAAAACTGGATAATATCGGCACTGTGTTTACCATCCACAACCTAGCATATCAGGGCAGCTTCGACAAATCATTGCTACCAAATGCAGGTTTGCCCGAGAGTTATTTCAATATGTTCCAAATGGAGGCCTACGGAAGGGTAAACTTTCTAAAGAGTGGATTAGTATTTGCTCATAAGGCCAATACGGTCAGTCCGAACTATGCGAAAGAAATTCAGACAGAAGAATACGGAGCGGGACTTCAAGGGTTGTTAAAAGATTTGGCGGATCATGGCAATCTACGGGGAATTCTGAATGGTATTGATTATGATGAATTCGACCCAAATTCTGATCCGAACATTCCATTTCAATATTCTGCAGGAAAAATTGCAGGGAAGGCGAAATGCAAATTAGCCTTGCAACAAGAGTTCGGTTTGCCACAGGATGAGAATATTCCTGTAATTGGACTTGTTTCTCGCCTAGCCGATCAGAAGGGATTGGACTTAATAAAAGAAGTAGTGGCGAAGGTGCTCGGCCTGCCAACGCAGTTTGTGGTGTTAGGTTTAGGCGATAAGACCTACGAAAGCTATTTTAAGTCGCTCCAAAAGAAGTATCCTAATCATATGCGGGCAAATATCTGTTTCGATGCTGATTTAGCATCCCGCATCTATGCCGGCAGCGATTTGTTCTTGATGCCCAGTCGCTTTGAGCCTTGTGGATTGGGACAGATGATTAGTCTTAGATATGGTACCATTCCGATTGTGCGGAAAACCGGTGGTTTAACCGATACTGTAATTGAATTTGATCCTATTGCACATATCGGAAATGGGTTTGTGTTTGAAGAATATAAGGCAGCCGCATTGCTGGAGACTATTCAGCGCGGCGTGAAGACTTTTCAGAATAAAGAAAAGTGGAACGAACTAGTGGAAAGAGCTTTGAAGAGTGACTTTTCATGGAAACTTTCCGCTTTAGAGTATATCGATCTATATGAAGCAGCGGTTGCTAAAGCCAAGGAAGGCCAGCAGACGATGCAAGCATCCTTAATGAATAAGGGGCTGAAGGTTGAGTGTTGCCAAAGTTAATCGGTTCAATTTGCGCTTTTATCGCATTAGCGTTTAGCGTAATTAATCAGGTCGGTCCGACTACGGCATTAATACGCGGAGCGGTGGCATTTCTCATTGGTTGGGTTGCCGCTTCAGTGTTAGCTGCCATGTTGGGTTATGGACCTGAACCGTCCGCTAACTCTGCTCATTCCGAAGCAGCTTCCGATGAATCTTAAGTGTTGTAAGGGAGGGTGCCTATGAGTTTGACACCCGTCGAATTGACGAATGCCTGGAGACGGTACAAAGGTGAACATGATCCGTCCTCTCGGGACAAATTAATCAACCAATATACCTATTTGGTTAAAATTACTGCGGGTCGTGTTATCACGAGCCTTCCGCCGGGGTTGGAAAGAGACGATCTCGTAAGCGCCGGCGCAGTAGGGTTGATCAAAGCGGTTGATCAGTTTGACTTAACTCGCAACGTGAAATTTGAAACGTATGCGATTGCTTTGATTCGTGGGGCAATTCTTGAGATGCTGCGTGAAGAGGATTGGGTGCCTCGTTCCGTGCGAGAGCGCCTTAAGAACCTTGAACGAACCTATAGGTCGCTTGAGTTGCAATTGGGAAGACCCGCAACCGAAGAGGAAACAGCTGTCGCTCTTGGACTTAATCAAACTGAATATCAGTCTTTATTATTGGAAATGGGGCGTACGACACTGCTATCACTTGATGATATTTTATCGAGTAACGAGAGTGACGATCAGCTCCATTTAGCCGATTTGCTTGAGGATCATCAATCGGATACGGGAATTGAAGTCGAAGCTCGGGAAATAAACCGCTCTCTTTCTGAAGGTGTGGAGCGTTTGCCTGAGCGTGAGAAGCTTGTTATTGCTCTGTATTATTACGAGGGGCTAACATTCAAAGAAATCGGACGCGTGTTGTCCGTTTCAGAATCAAGGGTATACCAGCTACATACACAAGCAATGGTACGCCTTAGGAGCTATTTAGCACAAGGCTCGACGCTTTTTCAGCGTTGACGGGAGATTTGCACGTATGTTATACTTCAGGGCCGTGACCTATCGGATCCTGGAATTCATGCATTAGACGATAGTTTTGTTTTTGCATGAAAAATATCGCGAATGCCAGGTCCGACTTTGAGCGGTTTCGGCCAAGGGAGGCAAGCGCTCATGGATTGGGATATAACGCATTCCGTTCAGCGGATGGGCGGGATCGATAATACACAAGGAGTACCGCGTGTATTACCAGATCAGAGAAATCAGGACGTATCGCACAAAAGTTGGCAACTAAATACGACTCAGAATCGTAGAAAGAAACGGAAACCATCTGATGCGGTTAAAAATGACTCGGGAAATCTCGTGTCAGAAGAAATTTCTAACGTTCAACCCGATGGTTCTGATAATCAAGCCGAGCGCCATTTAGACGTAAAGGTATAAGAACGTTAGTTGTTAAACTTGGATGAATGAATTCATTCTATTTCTGCAAGCGCTTTTGTTAGTGGTGGGTTGGTTATTGTTTTTACGAGCCCAGCAGGAGCTTAAAGCGCAAGCAGCAAAGCAATCGCTTGCTGGTGAGACCGATAGCCTTAGGCGTTCGGTTGAAGCTTTGTTACATCGGCTCACAACAGAAGCAGAGCGAATAGACCAGCAAATCAATGAAAAGCTTAAGTTAGTACCGTCTAATCTTGATAAAACAGCAGTTGCTGATTTTAAGATAACTAAATCTGAGGATGGTCGTTACGCACAGGTTCACGCTTTGGCTGATGCCGGCGAGACGCTAGAACAGATTGCAAAAAAAACCGGGATGCTCCCGGGGGAAATCGAATTAATTATAGGCCTTCGTCCCACTATTAAGGTGAGTGACCGGCCTAAAGAAGGAGACAGTTCACAATGAAGTCACGGATAGTAACAGTTGGTGTTCTTGCCTTGATAGCTTTTACCTTGATTGGTTGCGGTGGCAAGAAGAACGTTGTCGCAAGAATTAATGGTAAAGATGTTACCATAGAAGAATTTACTGAGCAAATGGAGGCTTTGCCGACCTACTACGAGCCTCAACAAGGTACTAATCAGATTACCCCCTCAGGCCAAGCAGGCGCACGCGCTCTTAGAGAGATTATAACCCAACAAGCAATGCTCCAAGCAGCGAAGGATGCAAAAGTTTTTCCGACAGAGAAAGAAGTCAATGCTCAAATTGAAACGCGTAAGAAGCTCGACCCTAATATTTTAAACAATTACACTCAGAGCGGAAGAACTCTTGCCGATTTTCGTAAAGATGAGCAAATTAACCTTGCTAGGTTGAACTTAATGGGCAAGGGATTGACCATTACTGACGAAGAGGTAAAGAGTGTTTATGATCGGATTAAGAGTATACCAGGGCCGATTTTCACTCCTGCTACCTATGGGCTGCGTATCGTCATTACGACCGATGCCAAAAAAATGAAGTTAGCCAGTGATGAGCTTAAGCGAGGTATCGATTTCAAAGAGATCTGCCGTAAGTATAACGATAGTCCTCAACTTAAAAACCGACTAGACTCTGATGGTGGAGCTGGCATGATCCCTGATAGAGATTACGCCTGGATTAAAAGCAATATGGGTAAAGCATTTGCTGACGAGGTAATGTCGAAGTCCCTGAGCCAGAATACTTCTTGGGTAAAGGTTCCTGTTGCTGGTCAAGGTGGAGCTAAAACTAGTGCATGGATAATAGCCAAAATTGAGAAAAAGAATCCTGCACAGACCAAGCCATTTTCGGATGAAATAAAAGTTTTCATTAAACAGAATTTAATCCAAGCGAAGGCTGATAAGAATGCTTTTGCTAAGCTCTTAGAGGATACTCGCATCAAGTTCAAAATCGATATCAAGCGCGAACCTTGGAAAGCGTTGTATAAGCGGGACCAAGAGGCGCAAAAAGCTCAAACCGCTGCAAACGCAGGATCGACTCCTAGCGCTACACCAGTGGGTGGCAAATAACCTGTCGTTTCATAATTTAAGATAGGCCATAGAGGGCGGCCATTTGGCCGCCCTTGACTGCATTAAGGATGCTGTAGATGATTGAAATTGTTGGGCTTGGCCCTGGCGATGAGAGTATGCTGACGGATGAGGCTAAGAACGTGTTGATGCATGCTTCAGTCTTAATGCTTCGCACTGAGCGTCATCCTACTGTCGATTGGCTCAATAAACAAAAAATTCCTTACCAGTCTTTCGATACATTTTATGAGACCGCCTCTGATTTCGAGACCCTTTATGATCAGATTGCACTGTCAGTATTGGAAGCGGCGAAAATACAGGGGGATGTTGTTTATGCGGTGCCAGGTCATCCTTTGATCGGTGAGGATTCTGTTCAGCGAATATTATTCTTAGCCAAGGAAGCAGAGCTCCCTACTAAAATTGTCCGAAGCCCTAGTTTTATCGAACCGATGATGGAGGCTGTGGGAGTTAATCTTAGTGAGGGGCTGCAGATTTGGAATGCATATACATTAGACCGTTTTAGGCCAGATCCGAGACTGCCTCAGATTATTTACCAAGTTGATTCGCAAGTGGCCGCTTCCGATGTCAAACTTCGATTGATGGACTTCTATCCGGATGAACATTCAGTTTCAGTCGTACGTTCTGTCGGAACTGAAGAGCTGTCGGTGGAATGGATGCCCCTCTTTGAGATCGACCGACATGAGCATGATGTATTAACCAGCCTTTTTGTGCCTAGTTTGCCATTAGAACGTGAGCATGGCCTTTACGGGTTAGTTGATATTATCTCAGCTTTACGTAGCCCTGAGGGTTGTCCATGGGATAAAGAACAGACCCACGAAAGCCTTAAGAAGTTTGCTCTCGAAGAAGTCTATGAGTTAGTCGACGCAGTAGAAACAGGTGACCCCGACAAGTTGTGCGAAGAGCTTGGAGATGTTTTATTACAGGTTATGCTTCATGCGGAAATTGCTAATGAAGATGGGCTTTTTAATATCGATGACGTTTCAGCAATCCAATCCGAAAAGTTAATTAGGCGCCATCCACATGTATTTTCCGGTTTAGAAGTCAGAGATTCTGCTGAAGTTTTACACAACTGGGACCTTATCAAGACAGCAGAGAAGGGTGAAGAAGCGCGCCATTCTTCAATTCTGGAAGGGGTTCCTCAAGCAATGCCCGCTTTGATGCGCGCGATGGAGATTTCAAAGCGCGTTGCGCGTGTAGGCTTTGAGTGGCAGAATATTGATGGGGTCTTTGATAAGATCGAAGAAGAACAACATGAGCTTCGCGAGGCGTTTCAATCAGGAGATAAAGCGCGGACAAAGGACGAACTAGGCGACCTCCTTTTCGCCATCGTCAACCTTGCCCGACATATGAAAATAGATCCCGAGGAAGCCTTGCGCCATATGATCCTCCGTTTTGTTGATCGTTTCATAACAATGGAAAATAAAGCCACTCTTAACGGTCGTAATCTTCGAACTTTAACCCCAGAAGAATGGGATGATCTCTGGGAGCAAGCAAAGAAAGCTTAGTAAGCCTATTTTAAGCGCATCGAAATGATGCGGTGTTTAGTAATTAAAACTTAAAATTCTGGTGGGCATTAGGATCGTTTCATAGATGTTTATCTCGCTGTGATATGAGCATCCAAATTAGATTCTTTCGCTCTATTATTTGAGCTTGACGAAAAATGCCGATTGCATTTTGAGTAAGAAGAAGTACGCCCGACAGGACTCGAACCTGTGACCCTCTGCTTAGAAGGCAGATGCTCTATCCGCTGAGCTACGGGCGCATGACTTAATTATAGACCATTTTAGCCTATGTTTCAAGCTCAGAGTGTCGTTCAGTGGCTATGAGTCACTAAAATGAGCAGGAAACTTCTAACACAGAGCGAAATTTCTACTATAATAATGCTTGCTAGACAAGTGAATGCTTATGATCAATTACTGCAGCTTGTAAGTAGAGATGCGATTTTGTTATAATACTTGTGTATAACT
>JBAXQP010000062.1 GCA_037131655.1 bacterium
ACACAAAAAAGAATTTTAGTATAATTAATCCTGATAAAAGCGAACAGAAAATAGTAATCCAATCTTTAGATGAGATATATACTTATAGCGACCAAATAAAAGCTGTAGCTACAACGTATGATAAATCTACACAATAGATACAAGACTATCGCCCCCTGATAAAAGTGTTAGAGGGTGTAATTTTATTGATTAAAAGTTAATAGCCTTACAGCGACCGCATGAATCGATCCCAAAATATGGTTAGGTATATTTCTGTGATTGCCACCACTTTAGTTCGGGCAATATCACTCTGCGGTAGGAGTTTTGGTATTGGCGGCGAATAGTGGTTTTATGTTGAAAGAAGAGATGGAGACAGTGATTCTGGCGGATATTGTGGTGGACTTGCGGGGGAAGGGATTTGACCATCCTTATACCTATCTTGTCCCCAATAGCCTTCAAAAGAACGCGGTGGTCGGCGCTTTAACCCTCGCACCTTTTGGCCCGCAGCAAGTGTTGGGTTATATTGTTTCACTGCGAGATGTTTGTCCTGATGATGTGACGATACCCAAAGGATCGCTCAAGAGCCTGATTGATATTCTCCATGCCCCACCTCTTGATGGCGAGCTTTTTGAACTTGCGAAATGGTTAAGTGACGAATATGTCGCAGGTCTTGGTTCATCGCTGCATACAATTGTCCCCCCTGCAGCACGTTCACGACTTAGAGCCATCCTTGAACTGATTAGCGAGCCTATCGGCAAGCTGAGCGATATTCAGGTTCGAATTATAAACGCACTTAACCAATCAAAAGGAATTGCGACTGTTCAGTCCTTAAAACGAGGAATTGATCCCTCTGCATTTAGCCGAGCCGCCAAACAGCTTCGGGATAAAGGGATTATAAGACAAACCTTTGAATTAGTGCCGCCATCGAATCCATCGCGTGGTCCGGGGATGGTTAGACTTGCAGCTTCAGAAGATAGAGTAGATGATTTCCTTAAGGAAGAAGGCCGCCGCCGTCCCGCTCAAGTTGCCTTGTTGATGAAGCTTCTTGATAATCCTGAAGGCGCGATGCCTCAAAGTGAGCTTCTATCGGATTCTTGCGGTAATGCCGAGGCGCTCAAACGGCTTGAAGAAGATGGGCTTGTCACCCGTGAAGCCGACCAAGCGCTGCCCGATGAGAGCGCTGCTGCCCCTCGATTATCGAGAGGTCAATCAACTGCCGTCAAAGCTCTTGCTGAGGCTTTAGCAAAGAATGAGTACAACACGTTTCTTCTTTATGGAGTTACTGCCAGCGGTAAAACAGAGGTTTATCTTCGAGCCGCTGCAGAGTGTTTGCGATTGGCAAAGGAGTGCTCTATCTCGTACCTGAAATTGCGCTGACGTCCCAAGTGATCGGCCAAATAATTGCGCGATTTGGCAAAGCTGTAGCTGTGCTTCACAGCCATTTGGCAGATACGGAAAGGTTCGATCAGTGGCAGCGAATTCGATTAGGAGAGGCTCCGATAATTATTGGCGCCCGTTCTGCGATATTTGCCCCCATTCCTAATTTAGGGCTTATCGTTGTTGACGAGGAGCATGAGCCTTCATATAAGCAGGAAGTCCAACCACGCTACCACACGCGCCAGGTTGCCCTTCAGCGCGCTCGTGGGGCTAAGGCAGTCGTTGTATTGGGTTCTGCCACTCCTTCGCTTGAGAGCTATTGTCAGGCGCAAGAAAATGAGTTTGCGATGTTGCAGCTTCCCGAGCGTGTTGAGCAACGGCCAATGCCGAAAGTGGAAGTTGTGGACTTGAGAGATGAATTTAAGCAAGGCCGTCCTTCAGCATTAAGCGCACCTCTTTGCGAAGCGATAAAGGAAGCATTAGCGAATAAGCAGCAAACGATTTTGTTTCTCAATCGTCGCGCCTATGCTTCGTTTCTTTTATGCCGGCTATGCGGTCAAGTGCCCGAATGCCCCTATTGTAGTGTGAGCCTAGCTTATCATCAAACCGGTAATGATTTGCGATGCCACCACTGCGAATATGTGTGCAGGGTGCCTAAAATTTGCCCGAAATGTAATGGGAATGAAATGAAGCCATTTGGAGTTGGCACTCAACGAGTGGAAGAGGAAACACGCCTGTTGTTCCCCGATGCTAAAATTGTACGCTTAGACAAAGATGTATTAAGCAAGAAAACAGCCTACTTGGATGTGCTTCATGCTTTCCGAACGGGTGAGGCGGATATTCTAGTCGGCACACAGATGGTTGCGAAGGGGCTTGATTTCCCACGTGTTGCGGTTGTGGGGGTAATTAATGCCGATACGGCCATGCATTTGCCAGATTTCAGGGCAGGGGAGCGAACTTTCCAATTATTGACTCAAGTTGCTGGAAGAGCAGGGCGCGGCAATGTTCCAGGTAAGGTCATCGCTCAGACTTTCAATCCTGAACATCCTGCCATTCAATTCGGCCAAAATCATGACTTTGTGGGCTTTTATGAACAGGAGATAACGCATCGAAGGCAGTTGAACTATCCGCCTTTTTCACAGTTGGTGAATTTCATTATCTCCCACAAAGAAGATGCAAGGGCGGAGGAAGTGGCGGCGGATTTGGCTAATGAATTGAGATCTGAAGTTACAAAGATAGGGACAAACGCTGAAGCCCTGGGGCCTGCTGCTTGTCCGATATCAAAGATAAAGACACTCTATCGCCGTCACGTTCTTTTGAAAGCGCCCTTAAATGCCGATGCCGCTCAGATCGCCCGTAATGTGATTGCTAGAATTGACACAAAAGGCTGTCAACTTACAATCGACGTCCAACCACAGAGCTTGATGTGAATCTTAAAAATTAATCCCGAAGGCGCTATTGGGATTATTGCCTTCCTGCTCAATTTCGAAATCTCTATTTATATTGTTCTGGGTACATACTAGGTTCAATGCACTGTTCGCTTGAGTAATATCCTGCCTTACTAGAGGTTCCTGGTTTCTAACACCGAGAGCCTTATTGATATCTTTTTTGGCAATCGCGTTGAGGATTTGAAGCGAAAGAGCTGAGTAATCAACAAGAACACGTTCGTAGTTGTTAGCCAGAGTTTGGCAAGCCGCAGGAGGCTTGACCGATTGATACTCATTGAGTAATTGAGTCCATGCGGCTTGAATTTCAGTGACTTTCTGTGATGCCATTTCCGCGCTTTTTTGACCAGGTTCGGCTGTATCTGGGTCTTTTATCATGTCCATGAGATCAGAAGCTTGTGCGGTGGCAGCCATCACGGTAAGATCCCCTTGCATCTTTTGACCCATTTGCTTGCGCTTTAATTCTATGCGCTTGAGATGAGCCAGCCAGTCGACAATATCCTGTGGGGGTTGAACGCTTGGGGTTGGTTGACCGGTTGTATTCGTTATGTTTGGACCAACGCTAGGATTTCCTTGAACAGCAACGACACTTGGTCCACTATTTGGGGCGCCGGTGGTATTTAACACATTAGGGACTTGTGGAGTATTTGCTTTAGTGCGTAACAAACCAAGACCAAATATTCCAAACGCCAGGAGAGCGAGGACAAGAACGGCAATACCTAGTGAAATAGCTACCCACTTCGAGCTTTTCGATGGCTCTTGATTTCGCATCATCGGCCGTTGCGGCACAGCGTGAAGTGTCTTTTCGGCTGCCTGCTTAGGAGTTTCAATAGGTTGTGGGGTAATTGCAGCGCCGCAGTGCATACAAAAGCTAGCCGTACCCTCATTCGATTTACCGCATTTAGGACAATTCATAATAGCTCCTTATATTAGTTCACAATTTATTAGACATACGCCGGTCATCAGAAAGTTCCTGCCCATAATAACTGGGTTGCAATTAGTTCTTCGCTTGCCATTCAGGGATGATTGATTGATTGACGCCTAAATTTTGCAGCACACGCGCGATAACGGTATCAGCAAGGGCTTCGATGGTTTTAGGCTTGTTGTAGAAAGATGGGCTTGCGGGGATAATCGTTGCGCCCGCTTCTGCTAATTGGGTTAGGTTACGTAAGTGAATTAAGCTCAATGGCGTTTCACGGACTACCAGAATTAGTTTTCGGCCTTCTTTTAGACAAACATCGGCTGATCGGATCATTAAATCATCTGAAACCCCATTTGCGATACGCCCGGCAGTGCCGGCAGTGCAGGGGATAATCACCATCCCATCATGGTTAAACGATCCGCTGGCCGGGGGACTGAAATAATCGCTGGGAGATAAAAATTTAAGTTGAGGTAAATCATCACCGAGTAATGTTTTACTGGAGAGGTTGTGGCGATTGACGCTACATTCTGTTTCATAACTTATGACTTGAAGCGCTTCTTCTGAAGTGATAACATAGACTTCATTGTAGTGTTCTGAAGCGTACTTTAGAAAGCGTAGCCCGTAGATAGACCCGCTTGCCCCTGTCATTCCAACGACTAATCTGCCAGTACTCATATTCGCATGATACCCTGCAAGGGCTAATTGGTATCGCCGTAGGAGCCTCTTCCACTAAGGATCTCCTCAGCTTCCATTCGACTAATTAAAATCTCACGAGGCCGCGGGCCGTCAAGAGGTCCGACAATTCCCCTACGTTCCATAATATCGAGCAGTCGGGCGGCTCTTCCATAACCAATTCGGAAACGCCTTTGAAGCATCGATGTCGATGCCTGACCGTTGCTTACAACGAGGCGGATTGCCTGGGGGTATATCTCATCTTCCTCTTCGTCAACGACATCTTCGCGTTCATTATTCGTTTCTGTTGCAGTGAGCGTATAAACAGGCGTTTCCTGTTCTTTCCAGAATTCGACTAAAGCGTTAATCTCGGTATCGGAAACATAGCACCCTTGAATTCTAAGCGGTTTTGCGGCATCAATTGGCATAAAGAGCATATCGCCTCGACCAATTAGTCGATCGGCTCCAGACATATCCAAAATCGTTCGACTGTCAACTTGGGAGGCGACCGCAAAAGCAATTCGGGATGAGATATTAGCCTTAATCGTTCCAGTGATGACATCAACCGAGGGACGTTGAGTGGCAATAATAAGATGAATACCTGTTGCTCTGGCTAGTTGAGCAATGCGGCAAATGGTGGTCTCGACTTCGGCAGCAGATTGCATCATCAGGTCAGCGAGTTCATCAATAACCACCACGATGTAAGGCAGTTTTTCGTTGTCGGACACTTTCTCGTTAAAACTATCGATATTGCGAGCGCCTGCGCGTGCCAACGTATCGTATCGTTTATCCATCTCCTTGACAACTGAGCGTAGGATGCCTGGAACGACTTTGGCCGATTTGACTACAGGACACATCAAGTGAGGAATTCCTTCAAATAGCGATAATTCCACACGTTTAGGGTCGATGAGCACCATTCGGAGGTCTTTGGGTGTGTTTCGGTAGATAAGGCTAGAAATAATTGTGCTCAGTCCAACACTTTTACCCGAATTTGTTGCTCCCCCAATCAGGAGGTGCGGCATCTTAGTTAGGTCGGCATATCGAGTGGTATTGCTGACGTCCTTGCCTAATACTATTGTCAGTCTGCTTGGCGCATTCCAGAAGCTGGGCGAATCGATGCACTCCCGAAGCGTTACTATTGCAGGATTATCGTTCGGAACTTCAACCCCGATGGCGCTCTTGCCGGGGATGGGGGCTTCAACACGAACATCGATCGCAGCTAATGCCATTGCCAGGTTATCTGCCAAGCTTACAATTTTCGAGACCTTAATCCCAGGCGCAAGTTGAATTTCATAGCGTGTAACAGTCGGGCCATGAGCAATCTCACTCACGTTTGCGCCGATACCGAATTCATCTAAAGTTCGCTCTAGAACTTCGATTTTAGAATTGATTTCGGCCTGAATACGTTTTGGTGAAGGTAGTGGTTCTTTTAATAATGTAATCGGCGGCAAATTGTAATCGCCATTCGGGAGGGTGCCTTGTGGATGAGCCGCTTGATTAGCATCAGCTTGATCATCTTCTGTCTTTTGTTTTGAGAATGCGCGGTGAATAATATCAGCCTTGCGATCTTTTGGTGGTTCGTCATCATCGTTATCAATGGGGAATCCGACGATTGCTCTATCGCGTGAATTGGTTTTGACTTTGTCTGCTATCGCTGCACCAGCTTTGCCAACAGCCACCGCTCCTTTACGACTTGCATTTGACCCGATTGTCCATGCATGCCAGGCATAACGGATGAGGTCAACAAGTGGGACGTCGACAATCAGGATAAGGCCAATAATAAACATTGCTGCAATGACTATCGGCGTGCCGGAACCGAGGGCTTGGTTTAACATGAACCCAATCGCTGAACCTAAATAACCACCACCAGCTTTTAGAGTGTTAGGTTCAAACCAATTATTTGTGCCAGGAAAAGGGTGAGCCGACCAGCTAATGACTGAAAGAAAGACCAATAAAGCTCCGGCAATGACTGAAGGCATCGAAAATCGTTTGGCCCCTAAAAGCATAATACTGGCCATAGTCCAACAAACGAGAGGAATAAGATAAGCGCCTACGCCAAAAAGAAGGCGAAGAACATCTTGCAGCGCTCGACCGAGAAAACCAGTTTCTCTAAGCAAAAGGCTGATAAGTGAGAGCGCGCCAAGAGCGATAAGAACGATTGCGAAGGTATCGTAAAACCGTTGCCCCCGCTCAGCGCTTCGCTTGCTGCGATCCTTGCGAACCAAAGGCACTTGTCGTGTGCCCACGTAGTTTGTGCCTCCTTGCCATTATTCAACTAATGCAAGCATACCAGAAATCAGGCTAGGTGTCAAATTGAATAAGATTTTCCCGTCTATCCCCTTGATCCGCCTTTTTGTAGGCCGTAGAAGACGATTACGAAGGCGCCGATTGAGGCTAAGATGACTATTCCTAATGCAGGCCAGATCAATGGAATGCGGCGCTTTGGTTCAGGAGCGGGCGGTGCAGGAGGCGGGATTGGCTTTAGCTCAGGGATCACGATCTGAGCAGGGTCGTGCGTTTTGAATGAAATATAGAACTGAGAGCTTCCAGTATTGACCCTGGAGATGAGTGAAATTGCGGGGTCATCCCATTCAGTGGGGCCTGCATAAAATGAATTGCCGGTATTGAATATCACTTGAATCATGTTATTGGACGCAAAAGCGCGGGCAAGCCCCTGCAGTCTAATGATGCCTTGGGTAGGTTCTATCAAGTTGGCAGAATAGAAACTAACCACCGTTTGTTGCTTCTTTCCCGGAACATTTAGCGTTTGTGTTGATATTTCTACTTTTGAAAATTCCGATTTCAACTCATTTGATAATCGTGTTAAGTCCTGTTGAACCTGATCTTTAGATACAACACCGTTCATATAGGTAATAACAACGTATTGAGCGTCCGGTCCCATGGACTGAGTTATGATCATCACATCAGGCTTAAGAATAGTCGGTTTTGGGGCAGCAGTGGTTTGGCTGAAAACCTGCATGGTCAAAGCGATTACGAATAAGAAAACGAGTCGAAATTTCATGATTATCTATCCTTACTATAGTATGCCGGCGAATGTTGATAACATAGGCAAGCGGGTCATTCGGATGGTACGCTCTATTATACCAAGGGTGAGGTGTGGCTTATAGGTTGGACGTCTACCTACTCTTAACGTTGCATAAAATACAGAGGTGTAAGTGATGGCGGAGATGGAGAGTTTTACAAACGTTTTTTATACTGAAGACCCCGTCCCGACGCTTTTTTTCCGAAGCGGGATGACGGTCTATGTCGAGTCGCTGATGAACGGGCAATATGTCGGTCGCGCTTGGAATGGACAGGGACAGCAGCACTTCAAAGGGCAGCTATTAGAGCCTGATGGCGATGCTCCTCGGACGGCATTCTGGGTTGAACTCGATGGGCAATTGCTGCACTCGCATTGGGAATACGTGGACTGCGAGCAGACGCAGGAGGGGGACAAACTACATCATGTTTTAATCCTCAAGCACGGCGTTCGGCCCGTTACCATTCGCGTGCATACCGTATTGGACGGCACGCCAATCATCACCCGGTGGCTGGAAATCACTAATACCGGTGACCAGCCTGCTGCGCTGTCGGCGGCTTACCCTTGGAGCGGCTGCCTCTATACCGGAGCGGGAGTGGGATACAATTATCTGAGGGAGGGCGAGCTTTACTCCGTTGGCTATATGCAGGGCCATACCGGTTGCCGCGAAGGCCAATTCGACTGGAGACCTCTTCCGAATACCACTTACCGCATCAATGGTCGATATCGCCGTAATCGTGCGCGTCATCCGATGTTCGTGGTTCGCAATGAGATCACAGGTGAGCATTTTATTGGGCAGTTAGCCTGGTCAGGTGGCTTCGCTTTTGAATTCGACCTTACCAATGGTCCAGAAGATGCAAAGGTATACCCGCGTCTTTTCTTCCGCGCAGGACCGGAAGCTTCGCCTCCAATGCGCATCATTGCTCCTGGAGAGGCAGTTGCTACTCCCGAGATGCACCTTGGAATGGTGCAAGGCGATCTGGATGAGGCAGTTCAGTCTATGCATGATCATGTTCGCCAAAGCGTGATGATGCCTCAATCGCGAGGCCGAGGGTGTTGGGTGGAAGCGCTCAATAATGGAGATTGCATTGAGCTAACAGTCGATGTGGTCCATACTGCCATCAACACTGCCGCCGAAATGGGAGCTGAGGTCTTCTTTATCGACGCCGGTTGGTATGGTGATGCGGATACCCATTGGGCGAGGACAATAGGGGACTGGAATGTCGGCAATCGGTTCCCTGGTGGACTCGCGCCTTTCCGTAAGCTTTGCCATGAGAAAGGGATGCTTTGGGGATTGTGGATGGAGCCAGAACGCTTTGGCGATCAATGCCGAATGGCAACGGAACATCCCGAATACGAATCGCTTTCATACTCAGGAAGACGCTTTAGCCCAATCGACCTGAGTAATCCGGATGTCGCCCGCTGGTTCGAAGACTCCATCAACCGTGTCATCCAAGAAAACGAGCTTGACTTTTTCCGTCTGGACTACAACTGCACTCTCGGAGAAGGCGGAACTCGAATGGACAGCGGGTATGTCGAGAACACGTATTGGCGATACTATGAGACGCTTTACGGCATCTTTGACCGCATTCGAGAGCGATACCCGGATCTGATACTTGAAAACTGCGCGAGTGGTGGAAGCCGAACGGACTTTGGGATGATTAAGCGCTTCAGCCACACCTGGGTCACCGACATGCAAAACCCACCCTACTCGTTTACTATTGGGAACGGCATCACTATGGCTTTGCCTCCGGAGCTTGTTGACCGACACTTACTTGGACAGGGGCAGGCGACTCATCTTGCCGGGTCAATTGATTTTCAGTGTCGGCTATCGTTGTTTGGTCGCCCTTCAATCGGAGCCTTGTTGTGGCTCCCGGGTGCAGAGCCAAACCCCGTGGTGATGGGGCGGGTCAAGCGCATGATCAAGATGTACAAAGAGTTCGTGCGCCCCTTCATGCCCACAAGCCGAATGTACCATCATACGCCGACACTTACGCACATGTCCGATCCTTATGGGATTGGGGTGATGGAACTCGTCTCAAGGGATAAAACCAAAGCTATAGCCGGTCTCTTCCGCCTAGCAGGACCTGAGAATGAATACATCATGCGCTTCAAAGGCCTCGATCCTGCCAAACGCTACGAGGTCACCAGCGATAACAGTGGCACCACTTTCGTAATGGAGGGCAAAGACTTGGTTTACTCCGGCCTCCCCATCCGATTGGATTCCGCCTTGGATTCGGAATTATTGCTCTGTAAGGCAATAGGCTAAAGGCGATATAACAGAAGATTATGCCTGAGCGGCTTGCTGTTCTATATACCCAAAACTTTTCGCACAGTCTCCACGTCTTTATCTCCTCGGCCGGAGAGGCATATGGCAACTCGCGAATTGGGGGGTAATTTGCCAGACAGTTTATTTAAATGGGCAAAGGCGTGTGCGGATTCCAGGGCTGGGATTAGACCTTCTAATTTGGCTAGCCATTGAAAAGCCTCTAACGCTTCCTGGTCAGTAGCGGATACATAGGTTACTCTTCCGACATCCCGCAAAAAGCTGTGCTCAGGTCCGACACCGGGATAGTCTAGGCCTGCGGAAATCGAATGGGTCAACTTGATTTGACCATTATCATCCTGGAGCAAGTAGCTTTTAGAACCATGCAGAATGCCTGGTTTGCCTTGAGTTAGCGTGGCGCAATGTTCATCTGTATCTAACCCACGGCCGGCCGCTTCAACTCCTATTAGCTTCACGTCTGTATCAGGCAAAAAGGCATAAAAGAAGCCAATTGCGTTACTGCCTCCGCCGACACAAGCGATGGCAATATCGGGTAATCCACCTGTGCGTTCAAGCATCTGCTCGCGAGCTTCTTTGCCGATAACGGATTGAAAATCACGGACCATTGCAGGGTAGGGATGTGGACCGACGCAGGAACCAATGATGTAGTGGGTCGTTCTGACATTGGTCACCCAGTCGCGGATAGCTTCACTGGTGGCATCTTTAAGTGTCTTTGTGCCGGAACTGACAGGAACAACAGTGGCACCTAATAAACGCATTCTGAACACGTTAAGCGCCTGACGTTCCATATCCTCTTCACCCATATAAACTTCGCATTGGAGTCCAAATAGAGCGCAGACTGTCGCAGTGGCAACTCCATGTTGACCGGCGCCGGTTTCGGCAATAATGCGTTTTTTGCCCATACGTCGAGCTAAAAGAACTTGTCCGAGTGCATTATTAATTTTATGGGCACCGGTGTGGCAGAGGTCTTCCCGCTTAATATAAACATCAAAACCGACTTCATTGCTAATTCGCTCAGCAAAGGTTAACGGGGTAGGTCTTCCTGCATAATGTTGCAGATAGGCGCTTAATTCATTCTGAAAAACCGTATCGCATTTGACTTCATCATATGCTGTAGTAAGCTCATCAAGTGCCGGCATCAGCGTTTCAGGCACGTAACGACCGCCAAATTGCCCGAATCTCCAACTTAGATCATCGAATTTTAACATTAAGACCTCCGTTAATCCTAAGACTGTACCTGATTAAAGGTTAATTTGAAGCGCTTTGAAAAAATATAGCAATGCTAACAAAAAGTATGGGTTTAGGGTGATCCTATTAAAAATTCAGATATATTTACATTGAACAAAAAAAAATTACCTGAAAAGGTTGCCAGATAGCAAAACATGTTGTATGATGTTAGATAGGCTAATAAGGCACTCCGGAGAGGTGTCATGAATGGAGGG
>JBAXQP010000063.1 GCA_037131655.1 bacterium
GGCTTTTTGAGTTCAATTTAGAGCTGCCGCGCATGGACTCGAACCATGGACCCGCTGATTAACAGTCAGCTGCTCTACCAACTGAGCTACGCGGCAATGTACGTGCGTTCAATGGTGCTTAAACGTGATGTATATACTACCTCGATTATTGGCTTCTGTCAACGTGTTGTAGAGGTTCAATTTCGGCTTTTTTTGGGATTAATTAATGTTGGCAGAAAGATGCAATTACTTCGGCGCAGCGTTGGGAAACGCCTTTGTTTTTGGAAATAAGGACGCGGGCGTCTTGGTTGATTTGTTTTCGGCGTGCTGGATCATTGAGTATTGATAATATGCCGTTGGCTAACTCATCTGAGTTTGTGACATTGAAACCGATCCCTGCTGTATTTGCGAGGGCAGCGATGTCGCGGAAGTTGTGCATGTGAGGGCCAAAGAATGTGGGTACGCCATGGGCTAAAGGTTGGAAGATATTTTGACCTCCTAGCGGGGCAAACCCTCCGCCTACTACCGCTACTGATGCAATCGCATAAATCTTTGCCAGCTCACCGAAGGTGTCGAGCACGATATAGCGCGCTTCGCCATGGGTTTCAGTCAACTTTGTTCGCCTTATAACATCCAATCCATGCTCCTGCATTAGTCGCTCTACCACATCAGTGCGTTCCAAATGACGAGGGGCGAGGATTAGGCAGACCTCAGGGATAGCTTGGCGAATTTTATCGAATGCATCCAAAACAAGTTCTTCCTCGACTGGTTCGCCGTCCTTAGCCGCTCGTGTGCTTCCAACAACGATAACCGGGGCGCTCGAAGGTAGATGGAGGTCTTTCCGAAGCTGTACTGGGTCGGCATCCAGCGTATCCACTGCCTGATCGAATTTTGTGTTTCCGCTTACGGTTACCCTTAACGGATCGGCGCCAAGGGTTTTTATTCGTTCGGCGTCGACTTCACTTTGCATGAGGAAAGTATCCACATATCGCAAAAGAATTTTGTAGAAGAAAGAAAACTTGCGGGCGCGATTAAAGCTGCGATCGGAGATACGGCCATTAATTATTAATGTTGAAGCCTTGGCTCGTTTCGCTTCTGCGAGAAAATTCAGCCAAAGCTCTGTCTCCGCAATAACGACAACCTGAGGGGTAGCGCGTTGGAAGGCACGACGGCAGGCTCCAGGTAAGTCGAAGGGCATAAAGACAATATAATCGGCGATGCCCTGAAGGGATTGTTGGGCTGTTGCCTGACCGGTAGTAGTGGTGGTAGAGACGATGACTTCATAACCAGGCAATCGCTGCTTGAGCGCACGAATAACGGGGGCAACTACCATCACTTCCCCAACCGATACCGCATGTATCCAGATGCGTTTTCGTTCGGGGTCGGGTTTAAACGGCAGATAGCCGAACCGTTCTTTCCATCGAGGTCCGGAGGTTCCACGTCGGTAAGCGCTTCGGGCTGTATGTATAAGCCAGAATGGCGCACTCAGTCTTAGCAATAATGTATATAGAAACCGCACGTGTTAAATTTCGCCGCCCTTCAAAAGGTTCCTCTATCGTACCGCAGAACGACAATTATTGCTTTGATATTCAAAAAGCCATAACCTCAATCTGGTTTCGGTAGAGTTCGACGGTGGTGGGGTTGAGGGCACCGACGGTCATTTGTTCGGCGGCGGAGGAACCGGCGGCAACGGCTAGTTTCAGGGTTTCGATGGAAGATAGATGTTGGTGTAAACCTACCAACATCCCTCCTAGAAAAGCATCGCCTGAGCCTACTGCGCTTAGGTATTTAATGATTGGAGGGTGAGCCATTATTGATGGATGACCCGCCCAAAGAGCGCCTTCGCCTCCAAAGGTGATAATCATCTCGACCCCTTTATCGAGCCATGATTCGGCGGCTTTAGCAGCCTCTTTATGGGTTTCCAATGGCTTTCCTATTGCCTGGCTCAGTTCGTGAATATTTATCTTGCAGTAGGCGGGGAGGGCTTTCAGGCCTTCGACCAGTGAGGCTTCGGCTGTATCCAAAACGGCTTTAGCTCCTGCGGTCTGCGCGATTTTAATGGCTTCGGCATAAAGCGTATCGCGAGCGCCGGGGGGGGTGCGGCCACAGAATGCGATGTATTCATACTTGGGAGCGAGGTGTTCGAGCTTGCGCAGGAAAGCATCACAATCCCCATCAGTCACTTCAGGTCCCTTTTCGTTAATTTTCGTATCTTTTCCGGTCGATGCATCGATAAGTGCGACACATACTCGGGATTCCTGATCGATGGGCACGAAGTCAGGATTTAACCCATCATTTGTAAGACCTTCGATGATACTGGCGCCATTATAACCGCCAGTAAAACCCGTGGTTGAAACTAAACCTTCTTGAGGATCAAGAAGAAGGATAACTCTGGCAACATTGACGCCCTTACCGGCAGGACAAGTATGCGCTTCCTTCACATGATGCACTGCGCCGGGAGTAATTTTATCCAGATAGTAGGTCTTATCAACCGTTGGGTTCAACGTCACCGTAAGAATAGCCAAAACCGCCTCCAACATCTAACATTGACTAGGATTGTACCCTTGCTAAGGCACAATAACTTCAGTTTTGATTTTTGACAGGTTCAACGCCCTACCCCTACATCCGGATAATAAAGGTAAGTAGGCTTTATCAAATGCGACAAAAGCAGGAGCGCCTTTAACAAGGACACTCCTGCTTTTGTATTTTTTCTGAATACTTACAAGCTGCAAAGACTAATAAACAAATGTATCAAAACGGCATGCAACATTATTGAAAACTAATCGATACTAACAAAAGATCAACTAGTCTCAAAATCGCAAGCTGGTTCGTAATTGAACGAATATCTTAGATGAGATCCGCAGCAGTGATAATGCTCATCGCGATATCCTTCATCTTCCGGTTCTGGTTTCGAGCCTGGAAATGAATTCGCTTGAACGCTTCATCTTCGGAAAGACCGTGGCGATCCATCAAGATTCCCTTAGCGCGTTCGATAAGCTTGCGAGTCTCAAGGGCTTCAGTAAGTTCAGTAACTTCTTTGTTTCGCAGTTGAAGCTCTTTAAAACGACGCATTGCGATTTCAATCGCGGGGCCTAAGTCTTCTTTGCGGAAAGGCTTTAGAAGATAGGCAAGCGCGCCAGCTTCGCCTGCTTTCTCAACCAACTCATCTTCGACAAATCCTGTTAAGAACATGATTGCGCATGGATGGTCATTGATAATTGCCTTTGCAGCTTCAATTCCGTCCATCTCCGGCATTCGAATGTCCAAAATTGCCAGTTCCGGCTGATGCTGTTTGGCAGCCAACACAGCCTGCGTACCATTTTCACATTCAGCAACGACACGATGGCCCAACCGCTCCAAACGTGCTCGAAGCATCATTCTGGTGACGGCTTCGTCCTCAGCGATAATTACAGATAATCCAGTCATCTAATCCACCTCCGCAACTAGCGGCACAGTCAATCCGTTTCCGGTCAGCAGCTCGGACATCCGCAGTGGAGCTAAAAGCTCGAACACAAGAGATGATACAGGCCACTTTTCTTCAATTGACCAGGCGCTAAATGCATTTATTGCCAGCTTTCATTAATCTGCCCGCAAATTTACAATAAACTATTATATCACGTACGGTTAAGAAAGTTTGCATTGTTTACGTATGAGCTTAATAAATGCCATCGTATACCGAGCTTCTTGCACAATATAATTCGACGTCAGGCGCCTAAAATCCTTTGTTTGCCCATATTTTGTCTTTGATGTGTAATAAAGCATAAATGTTCTAGCTAAGACCAGATGATGCGGACGAGGCAGATGCAGGCGATGGCTATTACTAAAAGGGCGAATGCGCGTTGGAGATAAGCGACGTGGATGCGGTGGCTGTGCCATGCGCCGAATTGCACACCGATTAGAGAGCCTGCCATCAAGGCAAATACTATCCTCAAATCCACCTTTCCCGCTAAAGCATACTGGATCGTTCCGGCTATTGCCGAAACCATTATCAGTAAAGAACTCGTGCCGATAGCCATTCGAAGATGAATGCCATAACCATAAACCAATAAGGGGATGAGGATAACTCCGCCGCCGATTCCCAACAAGCCAGCTAGCACGCCGATGAGTAGTCCGGCCATCGTTAGGGAGAAAAGTGATACGGCCTTCACATTGCTTGCGGGTAGGCCAATTCGCAAGGGGCCATTCGGCCAGCACAAACGATTGGAGGGATTATCTTGTTCCGAGTTGTTCTCCCGCCAAAGATGTATTGCAATCCCAAAAAGCAGTACCACAAAGATAGCGCTGACAGTGGTTGTAGCGAAAGGCGCTTTACGTCCGAGGAAGCTTACTGAACCTATTCCTTCCAGGTATTTCAAAAATCCTTTGCCAAGCGCAGTGCCAATAATTGTCCCCGGAGCCATACACAAAACCAAGCGGGTATCGGTGCAATGTTTCTTGGCATGACGCCAAGCCGATCCCGCTCCAACGACAATCATCTGGGCCAACCCACTTCCAACCGCAACAGCAGGGTCTATCCCAAACAATGAGATCAAGAGCGGGGTCAGCATAAAGCCGCCCCCTACACCGAATAGGCCGGCAGCATATCCGACCCCCGCTCCTAATATCGCCAAACCGGCAAGAAAGGCATGAGAATAAGGCATTAAGGCGTTTCCGGTAGTCCGTATTTAACGCTTGGCAGAGGATTGCCCCGGTTATCGCAGACACGGAAGGAAAATTGCCAATATCCGCTGGGTTTGGCCACTTTGATAAGGAATTGGTTAGTTCCTTTTTTGAGACGAACCCTCATAATGTTGCCATCCGATCCGCTGCCACCCTCAACCGGCATATAGGAAATAAGCTTTCCGTCTTGCCATACCTTGCTGGCATCGTTTGTGCCAAAGCGAAGCTGGGCGAACTGGTCCTTCTCTGATATGACCGTCGTTGCCGCATATGCAAGCAAGTTCTTCGGCATTTCAACGCCTTCGGATAAATCGAAAACATAACCGAGCGCCGATACCTTCCGCCATGTATTACCTCCGGCATTAGCGCCCACTGAAGGCTTGACAGAAGTTTCTTTGATGAATGACTTGTTGATGCCGTAATCCTTCTCGCCTTTAGTATCGAAAGGTCCGAGGAAGAGGATATCGCGGCAATATTGGTCGACCCATGGGTTATTCACGCGTTTGGTATAGGGAAGATCTCGCCACATCTTTCGCGTAGCATAGGCGGTCATCAGCAGGTCGCAATCGGTGAGCGAGTCGGAGCTTGGAAAGATGCCATCCGGGTATCCGTTATGAGCATTCATCGCGCACCCTGATGCGTGCATGAATTCGTGATACATGATGCCGTCGCTATCGCACATCAAGTAGCCAATATAAAGAGCGCCCTTGGTGCTTGGGACAGGAGGAAGAGTGCCGGCAAGAAGATTGAGACGAATATCTTCCGTCGGTTCGTCTTTGGCCATATCTGATCGGTAGGTTTTGACAAACACGAAGATGCTGTCGGCCTCATTCGGCTTCAAATCAGTGATATAGGGCATACAGACGCTCGGATCAGGCCAGTCGTCCCAAGTGGTTAAAGGTTTCTCGATAATCGTGAGTGTCCAGTCGATTTTTAAGTTGCCCCAAGAGAATTTCCAGATAATTTTTTCAAATTTGGCAAGCGCTTGGCGAGTTTTTTCGATTTCCTCATCACGGAAGGTCTGCTTGGTGTGATGCGAACCGCCTTGAGCGTCCTTCCATTGGAGGTCGAGGGTTCGGAACAGATAAGCCCTCAGCTTCCAGTGCCCTGCTTTCGATTCATCCGTATTGGGAGCCACTTTGGGACGAAGCTCGCGGAATTTAGCGCGCATCGCATCCCAAGTTTCCTGATCGCACTTGGTCGAATCGTAGATATTCTCATAGTGAAGTAGAGCGGCATCCCAATTGCCTGCTTTTTCAGCTTCAACTGCCGCTTTGCGCTCAGCTTTGGCATCCATAAACGTTGCCGCGCTTAGCATGACCACGCTGAGCAGTCCAAACATAGCCACAACCAACAATCCTTTAATCATTATTTCCTCCTGAATTATTCTCAATTATGAACTTGACGGATAAGCAATGCAGAAGTTGCGTCGGCTACTTCACTTTGCCGTCAGCCACATTGACCTTTGCTTAAAGTTCTTCCATCGAAATTATAGCAGAGACGTATAGACGCAATCACCCTCTATCTGATTGATAATCCTGCCCCCCTTCAATATGGCCTGAAGGGATACGGGTCTTTCTCTTGAGTTAGAATGGGTATTATGGAACAAGTTGTGTTTGAGTTTAAAAGAGGTATTCCACGAACCTATTGGAGGTCTCGTTAAATGAATCGGAAAATGACTTCGAAAGAACGAGTGCTGACTACTTTCGCTAGGCAGAAACCGGATCGCGTTCCAATCAATTATTCTGCAAATGGCGGTATCCATGAACGTCTGCTGGAGCATTTTGGGCTTCATGGTAAGGATTGGTCGAGTTTATGTGAAAGGCTCGGGGTTGATTTCAAAGGCATCGGAGCGAGCTACGTTGGGCCGCGTCTGCATCCTGAAATCCCTGATAGGGATGTCGATTCGCGATGGGGTTGGATCACGCGCTTTGTCGAACACAGCAGCGGCTCGTATTGGGACTATTGCGATTTTCCGTTGAAAGACGCCGATGAAGAGGCTGTTGCAAACTGGCCGATGCCCTCTCCGGATGATCATGACTACTCACATATCGAAAAGTGGTGCAAAGAACAGGAGCAATACGCGATCCACATCGGCAGTCCTGGGCTGGCTTGCATTATGAATACCACCGGTTTCCTTCGCGGCATGGAGGAGATGTTTGTCGACTTAGCCGAAGATAATCCCGCCGGTTTACTCTTGATCGACCGAATGTTGGCAATTCAACTGGAAATCGCCCATCGGGAAATCGAGGCAGCCAAAGGGGGAGTCGATTTCATGTGGATTGGCGAGGATTTGGGTTCAATCCGTGGGCCACTTATCAGCATGGCGACTTTCCAAAAGCATATTAAGCCGCGTCACAAGCCTTTCTTCGATCTGGCAAAAGCCTATGACCTGCCCGTGATGATCCACACCTGCGGTTCGAGCAGTTGGACTTATGATGAATACATCGAGATGGGCTTAACGGTCGCCGATACGCTCCAACCTGAAGCTGCCGATATGTCGCCTGAATATCTTAAATCACGTTTTGGTGATCGAATAGCCTTTCATGGCTGCATCAGCACTGCTGGACCAGTAGCTTATGGGACGGTAGAGGACGTAATCGCCGATTGCCGAAAGACTTTGGAAATCATGATGCCCGGCAGCGGCTACTGTTTTGCCCCTACCCATGCCCTCCAAGATAATTCACCAACCGAAAACGTTGTAGCTATGTACGAGGCGGCGCATAAATATGGGGTGTATTAGGGACAGGGTATTCTAATGGGGACTCTTTGGGAGGTGAGCGAAAGTTGTTAGAAGATGCATATTATGAGATTATAAAGTCAATCGGAGAAGACCCTGATAGAGAAGGTTTGGTTAAAACCCCTAAAAGGGCAGCGGATGCAATTCGTTATTTGACAAGCGGTTATCAAGCTAATGTCGAAACTATCCTCAACGGGGCTGTATTCACAGAAAACTATGAGGATATGGTCGTCGTGAAAGATATCGAATTCTATAGCCTCTGTGAACACCATCTGCTCCCGTTTTATGGCCGATGTCATATTGGCTATATTCCTAGCGGTAAGATTGTCGGCATCAGCAAAATCGCACGGCTTGTCGAAGTATTTGCGCGAAGGCTTCAGGTTCAAGAGCGCATGACGATGCAGATTGCCGATGTGATGGAAGAGGCGCTCAGTCCTCTAGGAGTCGCTGTCGTTATTAAAGCTCGGCATTTATGTATGCTGGCGCGTGGAGTTGAAAAGCAGAATTCCAAAGTAATAACAAGCGAAGTAAGAGGCAGTTTCCGAACTGACCGCAGAACTCGTATCGAATTTATGGACTTGATTAGTCTTCAGAACGAAATCGATTAAGGGGTTGTGGATGAAAGTCGCGATCACAGGCGCAACCGGATTCATCGGCAGTCGGCTATGCAAGGCGCTGCTTGAGCAAGGGGCAGAGATAAATGTTCTGAGCCGAAATGCTGACCATGCAAAAAAATCGCTGCCGGGAATTACCAATGCTTTCGATTGGAATGCAGAAGCCGAAAAAGCGCCCACGGAAGCGCTTGCGGGGATGGATGCCGTTATTCATCTGGCAGGAGCGAATGTCGGCGAGCGTTGGACGAAAGAGCAAAAGAATAAGATACTCGAATCCCGCCGTCAAAGCACTCAAAACCTGGTTGCCGGTCTAGCAGATACTCACCCTCGGCCTCCAGTTTTAATTAGCGCATCGGCGATCGGCTACTATGGCGACCGGGGGGATGAAGTTTTATCCGAAGAATCGATGCCGGGCGAAGGGTTCCTAAGTCGTGTCTGCATTATTTGGGAAGATGAAGCGTTTTTAGCGGAGCGACTTGGGATGCGGGTGGTTGCTTTGCGAACGGGGCTTGTTTTAGATAAAGAGGGCGGGACGCTAAAGTCAATGCTCCTGCCGTTCAAATTAGGCTTCGGCGGCCCCTTGGGTTCAGGAACGCAATGGATGTCATGGATTCATATGGATGATATGATTGGGCTTTATGAGTTTGCGCTGACAAACAGCCAGGTGAGGGGGCCGATGAATGCGACGGCTCCTAACCCGGTGCGAAATAAAGAGTTTGCCCATGAGCTAGGCAAGGTCTTGCGCCGTCCTTCCCTATTACCAGTTCCTAAATTCGCCCTCAAAGCCCTATTGGGAGAGTTTGCGGAAGCTGTTTTGACCGGTCAACGAGTTGAACCACAAAAAGCCTTAAAGACCGGCTATCAATTCATATACCCCAATCTAGAACCCGCCCTAGAAGCTGAGCTTGGGAAGAAACAATAATAGCGGGGGGCCAAGCCGTTGTCTTGAAGGGGCGCAGCTTGCTTCACCCTCCGGTAGGCAAGCCCTGCCCCTGAATCAACTCTCTTTCACTTTTGCCGGTAATTATTCTGTGCAGGAATTCATAGTCTATTCGCAGAAAACAGGGATCAGTAAACCCAGGGGGAACGCAGCAAGTGCCACGTGAAATTAGCATTCTTAGTCCTGAAAAGGTAAGTCTTGAATATACGGTTGCAGGGCTTGGGTCACGGCTTCTTGCACAGATTTTGGACATGATGATCTGGGGCGCACAATGGTTGTTCCTGTTCATCGCCGTTACTGTATCATTATCTATTTTGACTTATTACCGTATCACTCCGAATGAAACTATGTCCACTGCTCTCTTAGTTGGTTTAGCCCTCTATGGCTTTATTACCTTCTATGCCTATTTCATTTTCTTTGAAGCGCGTTGGAACGGGCAGACACCCGGCAAACGCGCATTTAGTATTCGTGTCATTATGGATAATGGCGCTCCCGTTACCGTTGAAGCCGTATTCAAACGAGGTGTGATGCGGATTGCCGATCTTATGCTGACCTTTTTGGGCATTACCCCGTTGGTGGTTTTCTTTACTGAACGTAGTCAAAGGTTTGGGGATATGGTAGCCGGAACAGTGCTGATACACGAGCGCAAGCATACAGTTTTGAACCTGCCTTCACCCGTATTGACCCCTGTGGTTGAAACACCCGAGCACCCCTTGGCGATGTATATCGGCCTGATTGATAGCCTCGGGCAGGATGATTATCGCTCAATTCGTCAATTTTTAGATCGCCATAAGCAACTATCGTCTGATGTATCGAACCGGCTTGCATCACAAATGGTCGAAGCGTTGGCATCAAGAGGCTTAAACATAACCTGTCCCAACAACACCCCGCCTTCGGATGTGCTAGAAGCAATCGCCGCCAAATATTCCAGGAAGAACGCCTTACTTTAAGCACCTTTTAGCTCTCATCCGATGCAGCCCGCCGTTGCTTAACAATAACGGGCTTGATTATGACGAAGCAAAGGGCTATGCCCTTTGTCGTCTGAATGCGAGAAGTGATCCCAAACCGCCAAGCAAGGCGATAATTGATGATGGCTCAGGAACAACTTGGGAAACACGGAACCCGATGTTGGAGAACTCGTAAGCCGGGTAGTTGTAGTTGCGGTCCGCCGACCGCAGGCCGTCGAAGTAGTAGTAGTTGAACGAACCACCACGCAAACCGCGATAAGCGTAACCTCCGCCTATGTATGGAATAGCCTCGTTCCACTCAAAGACATTGCCGCCCTGGTCAAAAGTGCCGTAGGCGCTGGCCGAGTTCTGGAACTCGCCAACCACCGTCGTATACTTACCCGAATCAATCGGATAGGAGCCAATGCCTGTGTAATAGTTGGCATTGTTGCCGGATGGGTCAGCCATATTGTTACCCGGAGCAGTGTTGCTCTTGGTGGGATACAGCCAATAACCGGCATTGGTATTGCCGCCCTTGTAATAAGCAGCTTTATACCACTCATCTTCACTTGTCACAGTCCACGTCGCTCCGGCATTTCTGCCGATAACACGACCATCAGTGCCGTTGTAGCTGTTTAGCGTGTATGCGCCAGTCTCGGTGGAGCTATTACCCTGGCCATTATTCAGCCAGTTGGCAAAACGCACGGAGTCCCAGAAGCTCACGAAGTTCACCGGCCTGTTAGCATAGTCCGATGCCACGTTGTAGCTGTAGCCGCCCGAAATACTGGACCTCTGTATCTGGCAGCCGCGGGTATCACTCCACATGCCGTCGTTGTAGAGACCGTAGGCATCGGATACATTTGCCTTGGCGTTAAGAAAAGCCGTATACTGCCCAGCCGTCACTTCATACTTGCCTATGTTGTAGTCGTAACCTACCGAGCCGTAGCCAGTGGTGCCATCATACATTACCTGAGTGTCCGCCGAGTTGCGTGCATTGCCTATGGCAACTGTTTCGATTGTGATTGCCTGAGCAAGCGTGCCCAAGCCCAGTAGCGTGATGGCTGCCGTTACTAAAATAAAACGTCTCATCTTTCAATCCTCCTGAAAATAGTGTGGAAGCTGTTCAGAGCCTCCTAAATAAACGTGTCAAAACAGGCGGCGCCCTTTAACAGCAGATACCGCTAATATGTAATTCGTTTTTCGAGGGCAAAACCGGACAGATTTTTGGACTTTTTTCAATAATTGT
>JBAXQP010000064.1 GCA_037131655.1 bacterium
CGATCAAGTTCCAATTGAAAGATCTTTTCCGCATAAAGCTCGGCAATTTCTCTGGCTTGAACGCTTATCGCTATCTTTTGCTGGGCACGGAGTGTTACTAATTCCTTTTCATAAATCGCATAGATGGCGTGCTTGTTCACGCTAACATGCTCTTCCGCAATAGTCAATAATTCAGCCTCAACAGCGCTTAGTTGGCGAGCGATAGATTCGTTTGCTTCCATACGGCGTTTTTGAATTTCAAGTGTATTATCACCTCGCAAGACAAGGGTGCCCAGTTCACCATGCGCTCTATCGAAAGCCTTGGGTGCAACAGACGTGACTTCAACTTGTTCAATTTGACGTTCAAGCAAAGGTAAGGCCCGCCAAGAATGGCGAGCCTTTGATGCTTTATTAATATCAATCCAAACAAGTCGCGGAGTAGAACTGACTGGCCCTAAATGACAGCCCGATAACAGCATCGTAGTGATGCCTAATATTCCAACTGCTGACCACAAACTCCGCCTACAAGGCGCTTTTATCATGTCTTTTTATTCATCTCTAGAATTACGTCTTCTGTTAAATCATTCTTAGCATAAACCGCAATAGTAGATAAAAAGATAACGGAACAGCTCTTCTTTTTGGCAACCTGAGCAACCGTCACTTTGCATGAAGCAATCAAATCATCACGTCGCTTCGCACTCCAGTTATCGAGTTCAACTTTTAAGGCTCCACTCTCGTTCTTGATAAGAGTTTCGGCATTTCTAGCCCGTGTAGTCAACTCTAGGAGGCGTTTTTTCTCATATTCACTTGGCTTCGGCTTGTTTTGCAAGTCGGCAAGCTCTTGATCGATTACAGCGCTCTGGTCGATCAACTTCTGTATTAAGACCTTTTGCTCTGGTGTCGCTTTCGGATCGGTCTTGATTTTGAGGATGGTTTGAAATTCCTCTTCTTTTAAAAAGCGGTTATTGTTCCATGTATTCAAGGCTTCACTGTATATCTGCAACTTAGCTTGATACTCATCAATGGCCGCTTTACCTTGCTTACATTCAGTTGCTGCTTTTATTAAGTCAACAGAGCCCCACTCCATACTAGTGTTAGTTTGCTCAACAGCGCCAACGATCATCAGCGCGCCGATCGCAAGAGCAGGAATCCAAAGCCATCTTACTAAGCTTTTCATTAGTAACCGTCCCCTTTTTTCACACAAATGCGTATCTACTTGTGCGTCTCGTCGTATTTCTTGTTCATCTCGGTCAAAACTGCTTGTGTGTAGTCGTTAGAGGAGTAAGGAGCGACTTCCGCTACAAAGACCATCGAACAATTGCCCGTTTTAGCCATCTGGCTTACAATCACTTTTATCTGATCGACGATCTCTTTGGTAGACTTTGCTTGCTTGTCCTGCAAAATAGAACGAAGGTCAGGACCAAGCTGCTGAAGGTTATCACGAGTAGTGCCCATCATTTTGTTCAGGTCTCGTTGTTCAGCCTTCTCGACATCAGTCGCATCAGCCTTCTGATAAAGTTCTGTGAACCGCTTTTGGCGCTCAACAGCCTTATCAAGTAAAGCTTTTATCGTTGCTTTTCCCTCAGGAGTAGGGTTCTTAACTGTTGGAAGTTTTCCATCAGCAGTTGATGAAGGGATGAGTACCTTACGGATATTACTAAACTCATCTGAATTCAGAAAAGGATTGCCGTTGATTGTATCTACGGTTTCGGCGTAGTACTTGCTCATGGTGTCCATTTCCTCAACAGCAGCTTTTCCAGCCTTACAGTCATTCAGGGCTTTTGAAAAATCCACCGTACCGAACAGAGGCGTATTGGCATTCTCCACCACTGCTCCAATTAACGTTGCCATTCCAAGAATCAAACCAATTACAACTAAAGGATGCTTTAATGATTTCATATTTTCCTCCTGCTTAAAATGTATGCCCAACCCTAAAGTGAGTTTTAACGTTTCCTTCTTCGTTAATTCCAAAATCAAGTCGTAACGGACCAAGCGGTGTTTGGAAGTGGACGCCCGCTCCATATCCCAAACTCGGTGCAAAAGCGCTATGCTGAGCAAAACCGTTAATGACTACATTACCATAACGACCGCCCCAAGCATCACCATAATCCGCAAACAACAACACAGCTAAAGTTTTTTGGATTGGGATGCGATATTCAAGGCTGCCGATGAATGCGTTCTGACCCCAGAAACGATCTTCCTCATAACCACGCAAACTTTCAGCGCCACCTACAAAGAATTGCTCCCAGAATGGAAGGATTCCATCTGCGCGAGCGTAATAAAGTCTCAAAGCAAGTACCTGCTTTAGCTGGTTAGGTGTTTTTCTAGCCCCCTGCAAGCTGTAGTAATAGCGCATATCAATGGAACTTTTCGTGAAATCATGCGTCCCAAGAAGGTCCGGCATGTTAACTGCTCCACCAATCTTGGTGATATCGTCCTTACCAAACTCAAAAGCAACACGGATATAGTATCCCCTTGACGGGTCGAAATCGACATCACGCCTGTTCTGTATTAAGCCTAACGATACAGATGAAATCGAACCATCCTGCTGGATAAAATCCTCACTCATAATGCCATCGACATTTTTTGTAGCGATTGATTCGGTGCGAAGTGTAAGGAATGCGTTATTAACCTTTGCGAACGGCCGATTGAGAGTTAATTCCCCGCCTCTACGCCTCTCTTCATATTGGCTTGATGCGTCAGTTGAAATTCCGCTTAAGCCTGAGCCGGCAAAACGATAATAAACTTTATCGTAAGCTCTCAAAGAGATGCCAGTGTGATAACGATCAATAACGGGATCGGCAAAGTTGGCTTCGATGCTGTTTTTGGCTGTACCAGTTCGCTGATAACTCACACCAACCGTTTCACCACGTCCAAGGAAGTTCGGGTCTTGAATTTCGAACAGCCCAAAGATACCTTCCCTTTGATCATAACCAACGCCCACATTAAGTTGACCGGTACGACGCTCCTTAACAATAACATCGAGTTCAAGAAGGTTCGGATTACTTTCAAGCGGACGCGGGCCGCCCGTTGTTACATCTTCGAAATATCCTCGGTTGTAAATCCGATAGATATCGCCTTCCCACTCCTTTATGCTGAATACCTGTCCAACTCGCGTGCGCATTTCTTCTTTGATAACATAGGTCTTAGTGCGCTTGTTACCGATGATATTAATCTTTCCAATCCTAGATTCATCGATTTTTATATTGAGGGTGCTCGTATTTTTTGGATCCGGTTCAAACTGCGAAAAGCCAATAAAGATATAACCCTTATCGCGAAATAGTTTGCGGATCGCTTGGATATCAGAACGAATGGTAAGGTGGTTAAGAACCTGCCCTGTCTTGGTCTTCATAACCTTCAAAATATCCACAGTCGGTAAAACCGTATTACCCGTTATGTTAAGGTTAGTAATGATCGGGTTTTCGACCACATCATAAACGACAATAACACCATTTGGCTGCTGTTCGGCATGGGGCAAAACCGATTCAAAAAGACCAAGAGTGTAGATTGCATCTGAGTCTTGTCGGGCCTTTTCTTCAGTATATTCCGTTCCAGGTTCGAGCTTAGTCGCAGCAAGAATGGCTTCTTTTGAGACTTGTTTATTCCCTCTTACCTGCTGTTCAAGTACCGTTTGGTTCTGTGCCCAAGCGACCGCTATTAGGGTAAACAGCGATGCGATTAATATCCGACGAATGATCACATTATCCTCCTGATTATGCGCGTAAATACGGTTCTAAGCGCTGGCGCATCCATGCACGTGCTCGTGCAACACGACTTCGAACTGCCTCCACCGTTATCTCAAGAGTCTGAGCGATTTGCTCATAACTCATCCCTTCCATCTCGCGTAACAAGATGCAGTCCTTATAAAGGGGCGGGAGCGCGTTGATTGCATTTTCAATCTGAGTGCGTAACTCCTGCTGCTGTATCAATTTATCTGGAGCATTACGCTCATCCGCGACTTCCATCGGACTAGTTCCGCCACCTGGAACATTAACATCCAACGGCGTCTCAATCGCGCGCTGCTTTTTGCGTCTTGCCAGATGGTCAAGACAAAGGTTCATAGCAATACGATAAAGCCAAGTATAGGTCTGGGATTCTCCCCGAAAACTATCATATGAGCGATAGGCTCGAATAAAAGTCTCTTGGACTAAATCAGCCGCCGCTTCATAATCGTTAACAACTCGATACACCACATTATAGATACGTCGCTCATGTTCGGCAACGACCGCCTCGAACTCGTCCGACTGAGAGCTCATCGTCTCTCCGTTCGTAAAATCTAGTAAACAAAATGTTACTCAGCCAATTAGACGATAGAATTACCATCTTGTGTCGGAATATCACGCCGACAAGCCAATAATAGTTCTAAAGTCCTATTTTAAAAGCGAATGCCCGTTTCCAAGGTAAAGCGATTGATCTGCAGATAATCAATCGACCATCCAAGTTGCAAACGGCTCCAGAGACCTTTTTGAAACGGCAAACGATAGAACAATCTGAATTGCCACGTCTCATCAGTCGCGCTGATCGAGCGATTATAATTGGCATAAACCCCGCCAAACAACTGCTTTGTCACCGCTATTGATAATGAATCAAGCCTATTCGGAGTGATATAAAACTCTTCGAGACCGAATAAAAATGCAATCTTATCCTGAATAGGTTTGAAAATTAGTCGCCCACCCCTACCCGCAGCAACATCCATAAACAGATCTCTAAAGCCAGCCCCTGAATCCGAACTACTCGACACTAAGCTCGAAATCGCTTGCTCTCCTATGAGAAGTGATCTGACCTGCTCAATAGATACCCCTGCGGGATCAGACGATACCTGCATATTCGACCAGCCCTCATTTTTCAAAGGGCCATTTATACTTAAATCGATTTTGTAATATTTATAGGTTCCATCTGAGGAACGAATGGCTGCGCTGGTAGATGCTTGAACATCCAAATCAATTCGGGTTTGTGGTTCAGCTCCTACCCCTGCTGCATTATATGATGCGCTTACACGGCTATCTTGCTTCAGCTTTAACTCAGCAAGTGGAAGCGTAACATCACCACTCTGAATCACTAAATTTGAAGAAACCTTAGGCAATAAAGCACTGCCTCCAAGCGTTGCATCACCAATGATTTTAGCTTGAAGAACCGAGTTTTTAAGTTCAACACCTTTGCCGATTTCAATGTTCACATCAAATCGCGGGTTAATTGGCAAAGCTAAGCCAGCCGAAGAAGGCTGGAACTCACTTGGTAACCTAATACTCGCATTTGTCACCAAGAGTGTACCCTGAACTAGGGGGTTATTAAGAGGTCCAACTACCTGAAGCCCACCATTTAACTTCGCTCTTATTGGTTCTTGATACTGTTCGACTAACTTACGTTCATCAAAGGATAAGCCATTCAACTGTATTCCCAGGTTTATATTGCCGTTTGGATAATCGACCAAACTTATGTTACCGGAACCTAGGATTGAACCACCTTTCGATGAATCAAGCCGAAGCGTCTCAAGCCGAACCTCATTATGATTAAAGGCAATCCGAGCTAAGATATTATTGAAAGTTCCATTTAAATTGGTTAAAGCCAACGAAGAACCTGATGCCGTGAAAGCCCCTTCCGCTCTGGGTTCATCCAGCGTCCCTGAGATGTCAACATTCGCATTAATTAGGCCCTCCGTTCGCTTCGTATCGACTCGGTTTGATAAAAGTTCCAAAGCGGTCAAAGGCTGATCTTTAATCGCCAACTTTACCGATAAGGGTTCGCTAACTGGAATTTCAAGCGAGTCCCAGTGAAATGGTAACTCACCCGATATACGCGCCACATACCCTTTTCGTTTCAATGTAGCGTCTTCAGTCGCAATCTTCCCCTCACTAACCGTTATCAAACTGAAGTTAGCCGCATCTATTTGGTAATGAGTGTAAGAAATATCGTTTGCGTTAACCGTGAGGCGCAAATCAGGCGTACTAGAGAAGCCACTGAGATCAGCCGTTACATCGACTATCCCTTTCATATCCGACCACTTCCTATCCCATAACTTCAACCATTCCAAGTTAAAAGCATGGATATCGATACCGGCTGTAATCTCACCATTAGGATTGATGACGCCCGAACCCGACACGGCACCTTGCCCATATGTCCAATTAATCGCTTTAATGTTATACAACTCAGATTGACGCTCAACGTCAAAAGTTATCTGTCCAATCGTTTGCCCCCTCAAACTAAGGTCATCTGTATGGACTTTCACGACCATGGCTGGCGCACTCATTGGCCCATTTACACTAATATTCGCGCTCACAACTCCACCAATTGCATTAAAACGATTCCAGGCTGACGGTGATAGGTTAAGATCAAAAGTAAGAGCAAGAGAGCGAAGTGTGTCGAAGGCCACATTATCAATAATTGCTGATGTGGTTAAGTTTTTGCTGTCATAATTATACGAAAGATCGTCTAACCTGAAAAGTGTCTTGTCGGAAGTGATGAACCAATTACTCGCCTTAATTGTATGATCAGCATAAACTAGCTGCCCCTCACCAGTTCCAATCGGCAAGTCATTCAGCGCTATATTTGTTAGGCCGATCTTCTCCGCAAAAAACTTTGGGTTCACCATTGTGCCGGATATCGTACCTGATACATCTGCGTAACCGGTGAGGCGGATACCATTTTTCGTACTCGGAATACCACTTGACGGCAGGTTCAAATAGGCATCAAATCGCGAAAGCGGCACGTTTTTAGCCAAGAATTCAAAGCTCATATTCTTATCTGAAGTGATTAAACCATTAGCCCGCACTTCGCTGGAATTGAATTTAGCAAAAAGCTCAGGTACATTCAAAAGGCCGTTTCTATAATCAAAGGTTGCTTGAGCAGAATCGATTTTAATCAGGTCTATCTGAGCGCCACGCCCCCAGGTTATCATTCCAGTAACTCGCGGATTTCTAACGGTTCCTGCGACGGTCAAGTTCGGCACCGTAAGAGCACCGCCCAATCCTATCTTCAATTTGAGCAGTCGGCTCACCTCAGGCGCTGGAATATCAGTGGCAGACAGTATTAAATTCAATAATGGCGATGTTCTTCCGCCGTATATAACCGTTCCCTTAGCTGAAACAAGTGCGGCGCCGCGCCGTATTTCCGCTTTTTCTAACCTCACTCTGTCGACATCTGCGCTGAAATCGGCGTCGAGGGCATTCGCATTCATTTCACCCAACCGACCATCATAAACTTGAATATTGCCCTTTACACGTGGCTTGGTAAAGGAGCCTTTAAGGTCTCCGCGAAAATAGGCAATTCCTTGAACCTTGTTATTGCTGACGAAGCTGCCAACTGGTAGATTTCCAAGTTTTACTTCGCCCGCCACAACCTTTAGATCTAACGTTTCAGAAACGATATCAGCCGACCCTCGAACATTCACCCGACCAACATTCCCGGTTATATCAAGCACTGGAATTTGCAGCTTATCTCCAACTAATGACACTCTGGCAAGAACTCGTCCTAAATTCGTTCCACGCCAAGTCACATTCGGCATGGAGAGATTGGCTTGGACGCTTGGCTTATTCGGGTTACCTTCAGCAATGACTCGACCATTTGCAATACCGCCAAGTTTCCATTTCTTGGTATTTGGCCAGTGATCAAGACGGACTCCTTTAAAATCAGCGATAATTTTAACGTGCGGCTCAATCCCAGGCTTTGGAGATAGGTAGCTAAGTGATCCAGAAGCTTGCCCCCCTAACGCCTCTCCTGTAAACACAGGCACAAACACTGGCCCGCCTTTTTGATACGCGAATCTGCCTTTCACATTCGTCATCACAAGATGTTTAAATCGAGCTTCCTGTGCTTGCATGTCCATGACAAGATAGGGGCCAGTCAAACGACCTCTTGTAGAACCGCGTGCCGTAAAGGAACCATAAAACGGGGGGGGTTCAGCTTCCGAAATTGTCTTCCAAGCCTCATGGATATCCGATCCGGATCCGCTAAAATTTATCGATCCCATCCATGGAACACCCTTCTCAGAGCGCTCCCTTGTTGAGAACCCGTTAAATACGACTTTAGCCCCTGTTGTCTGCCCTGACCCTTCAAATTGCATTGCTATGTCAGAGATTTTCCCTTTAACTTTAACATTATAAAACGGATTTAGACTATGAATGTATTGAACCTTTGAAGCGATTACCTCACCGGTACCAAGATAATGCATCTTCCAACGTTTCGGCTCTTTATTAGCACGCAGGGAAAATGAACCAGAAAGAACCGCGCCTTGAAGAGTTACCTGAGGCTTTTGTTTCACATAAGGTTCAATCGCATCCCACTGCACTGCGGTAAAGTTACTTGAGGCAAGCGCTGAAGTCTTCTCGGCAAAAAGCCCACTAATAGTCATCTTCCCTGTGTGCGATCCAACTGCCGACAGCTTGCCGCGAAAAACATCTCCGGCTATAAACACATTCCCGTTTACATCGGCAAAGTGAGTAGTAATTGGCTTTGGCCGGAGTTCATCATGAGCGACAACCCTTCCATTATTAAAAAACAGATCAAGCGTAAATGTCTCAGGTCTCTTCTTACGTTGACGGCGGATTATCTCATCAAAATTCCATTTCCCTTTCGCATTCCGATCAATATAGAGATAAAAGTCATCTACCGTAGCGCTATAGACAGAAGAACCCCAAAGAGCGGGAGTAAAAATAGCAAAGTGAAGCTTTTTGGCTGCGATTAAAGGTTTATTTGACTTGGGATCTAATACTGTAATATCATTCGCATCGAGTGTGCCCTTTTTGAGGTTAATCTGAAGAGAACCTATATGGGTATTTAAGTTAAAGGTAGTGTTTAGAGTTTCACTAATAGCAGTGGCGAGTTCATCCTTTTGCGCCTCATTCCATAATTGGCGCAAAAATAACACACCGCCCGCCAACACTATCAAGGCGGGTAATACTAAAATGAGCCAAAAAAACTGGCTCCGCAACCGCGCCATCCATGCCTCCAGATTCAAACTCCTACTTTCGATAAACGCTCGGCCATTACTTTTTTTGCAAATTCGATCGCGTTATATGAGCTGCGAACTAATGGAGCAGAAGCGACAAAAGAAAAGCCTAATTCCATCCCGATGGTTTCGTATTCCTTAAAATTATCCGGATGGATATATTCAGCAACGGGTAGGTGCCGCATGGTCGGACGCAAATATTGTCCGATGGTCACACAATCCACGCCAATACCGCGTAAGTCGCGAAGAACACCAACAACCTCATCCTTTGTCTCCCCTAAACCAAGCATTAAACCTGACTTGGTAAATATCTTCGCATTCATTCCCTTGACGATCTTAAGGACGTTTAAACTCCGAGAATACTTCGCCTGAGGCCTCACCAATGCATGCAAACGAGGAACGGTCTCGACGTTGTGATTATAAATATCAGGCAACGCATCAACTACAAGCTGGATACTCCTGTCGATTTGTTTAAAGTCAGGAGTTAAAACTTCTACAATTGCATGAGGTATAGCTTCGCGAATTGAGCGAATAGTATCAGCAAACTGGCCAGCACCGCCATCCTCTAAATCATCACGAGTAACCGAGGTTATAACCACATGCTTGAGATATAACACTTTGGCAGCTTCAGCAACTCTTTTCGGCTCATCTGTTTCAACTACAAGCGGTTTTCCTGTTTTTATAGCACAAAACCCGCAAGCGCGAGTGCATATGTCCCCCAAAATCATGAAGGTAGCGGTTTTTTTGGTGGACCAGCATTCGGGAAGATTGGGGCATCTAGCGCTTTGGCAGACAGTATGAAGATTAGCGCCACTGATCATGTCATCAACTTCGCGCATAGCCTCAGGACGCGGCATTCGGACTGTCAACCATTCTGGCAAGTGTCGGTTCATCATTTCCCTTTTGTTGCTGCGTTACTCAAATTATACCTGCACAGGCACAGCATCTGTGTTAAGGCAGTATATGCATGAATTTGAAGCGAATTGACAACGCAGGAAATTGCTTCGTTACCGCATATAGACGAGTTTGGCTATGAATAGTTCTACTTAGGGGTAGATGCCAGCAATATCTAGGCCACACGTTTCGTCAAGCCCAAACAATAAGTTCATATTCTGAACCGCTTGCCCAGCCGCGCCTTTGACCAAGTTGTCGATAACTGAAAAACAAACGGCATAATTGGTGCGCGGATCGAATGTAACCGATACATGGCAGGAATTGGAACCGAAAACGTGCTTAGTTGCCGGAATTTGACCTTCCGGAAGCACTTGCACAAATGGTTGACCGCGATAAAACTCTTCATATAAAGCCGTTAGGCTCACGGGAACCTCTTTTATGGGCACATAGGCGGTCGTGAAAATGCCGCGCGCAATTGGCATTAGATGCGGAGTAAATCGGATGAGAGTATCCGAACCTGATAAACGCTTAAACGTTTGCTCTATCTCAGGCACGTGGCGATGCGCGACGGGATTATAAGCCTTAAACGACCCTTCGATCTCACAAAAGTGATAATCGAGGCTGATTTTCGAGCGCCCTGCTCCAGAGACGCCTGATTTGGCATCGATAACAATCGTGCCGTTCCCTAGACCTGCTTTAATTAATGGGGCAACCGCTAGGCTTGAACCTGTCGGATAGCAGCCTGGATTAGCTACCAATCGTGCTTTAGTATATAGCGAGTGGTCGGTAAGCTCACACATTCCAAATAGCGCTTCGCCGAGTAAATTAGGTTCAGCGTGATCCATTTTGTACCATTTAGGGTAAGCCAAGGGATCATCGAGGCGGAAATCGGCGGAGAGATCGATAATCTTAATTCCTGCATCAAGTAATGAGCGGGCATGTCTAATGGCAAATCCGCTTTCTTGAGCTAAGAAAGCGACATCACATGCTTCTGCTACACGCTTAATATCGAATTTTTCAAGGGTTGGCAAATTAAGCCCGCGCAGCTGAGGAGCCGGTTCATGCGCTTGCTTACCAGCAGACGAACCGGATGTCAGAATCGTAATTGTCGCTTGCGGATGGCGAGTAAGCAGGCGCACTACTTCCGCCCCCGCATACCCCGTCGCCCCAACTACACCAACTCTAATCACTACACCCTCCTGAATTTCACATACGGGCGACCCGCAAGGTCGCCCGTATGAGTTATCATTAATAATCGCCGAAATCCTTGCGGTAGGCTTCAGCTAGTTTGTTATTCCAATT
>JBAXQP010000065.1 GCA_037131655.1 bacterium
GCTTGGGTTTCCGTTAATTTCTTATTTGCAATTCGATTAGCCAGTACCCCGGCGATGTTGTCTCTTGCCATTACTAAGTGGCCGTAGACTGTCTGGGAGGGAACGCCGTAGTCGCCGCCGAAACCTAAAATCTTGTTCACCGGCACGGTGTCGATGACTTGATCCATGGTTTCATAGGCGCACTTCTTCGAGATAATGTGTGTCCAACAAAAATTGAGCCAGACGTTGGGAAAGCGATCTCCGATATTGATCGATTCGCCCACGAAGGGATAGCCAAGATGGTACAAGTCAAAGCGCGTATTCGGATGCCGCTCAAGGGTAGGTATCACATTAGTTGGATTCCAGTTGCGGAAATCGCCCCAGTAACCCGTATGGATAGCGAAGACCAATTCAAGTTCCGTAGCGAGACCGAATGCAATATCGGCGATATAATTGAACAATGGACTTGGAGGAATGAAAGCCCGTTGCTCCTTCTTTAATGGTGAAAAGTCCTCATTGTCATGGAAATGTTTGAAGATTTCTGATGCCGCTTTCTTATCCGGCGCTGTAAACTCTTGACCGAAGCACTTGAGACCGACAGCTCCTTCTGATTTCACCCTTCGAATGTAATTACAAACTGCATCCACGTAATCATCTAAGCTTTCAAGACGTGTACTAGGTTCAAAGTCTAAGAACCGAATAGTGCCTTCCGTATCGCAATCCGGGATCCATATAACGGGAGTTAATAAGGCCGTGCCAGTATCGGTCTTGCCGCACTGGGTGAGGCAAGTTTTGATGTTGCAGGCATCTTTTAGAACTCGATCATAAATCCCAGGGGTATTCGAGTTAGCGATTGCCTCTGAGAGGGTTTGATAAGTATTACGGTTGATATCCTCGATGCCCCAAAACTTTTTTACTGTTATTAGAACTGCCTGGGCGTAAGAACCATATCGAACCTGATTCCAGTAAGGTTCAAACAACTCCCATCGGCTCTCCAGAGGCAGGTTTTTGTTAAAGAGAGATTGAGTATCTTCTTCCGACATACCCGCCTGTCTAAGGTCTAATAGGGTGTAGGAAAGGAAGAGGCTGAACAAATCTAATGTCATAGAAAGATGCTCTTCCTCAGTCGGTAGATGCTCATGGCAATCAATAACCGGAATCTGTTCGATTTCTTTTAGTAAATTTTGTTTAATAGTTTCCACTTCAGGGATCATGCCTTCCTCAACTAAAACTTCAGCCGATAAAGCTCCACGGGATTGTCGAAAAGCCATTTTTTAGCGATGGTGAGAGCTTGGTCTTCGGTCATGTGCTTTGCGGCAACACGCCCCGCTAGAACACCGGCGATGTTGTCTCTTGCCATTACTAAGTGCCCGTAGGCTTTTTCGACTGGAGTTTCATAATCGCCGCCGAAGCCTAAAATCTTATTCATCGGCACCGTATCGATGAGCTCATCCAAAGCTTCATAAGTTGCTTTCTTCGAGACGGTATGAACCCAGGCCAAGTTGACCCAAACATTAGGAAAGCTTTTGCCCATCATTATCGTGTCGCGAACATATGGGTAGCCCAAGTGGTACAAGTCAAAGCGAACATTGGGGTGTCTCGTGAGTACTGGGATCATGTGTTTCGGGTCGAGCTCACGGAAATCTCCCCATACACCGGCATGAACGGCAATCGGCATATCCTGTTGGCCAGCAAACTTGAACACTTCATCTAAAACATAATCATGCATTGGATTTCGGCGAGTAAATGGCTCAAGTCCGCCGGTTCCGCGCCATGTAAAGGGTGTTCCACCATTCATGATCGTGTTAAAACATTCCAGAGCATCTGCCCTGTTGGGTTCATAGTAGGGTCGTATAATGTGTTTTAAGGCAACAACGCCTTCCGACTTAACTTTTAAAATCCACTTTTTCATGGCATAAATGTAGTCATCGAGCGTTCGAATAGGTGTATCGGAAGAGAAATCGAGTATAGACGAAACCGAGTCGTTAAGCGGGATCCATAAAATTGGGGTCAATAGAGGCGATTCAGTATCTGTAATTCCACATTGATTTAGTGTGGTGCGGATATTGCAGGCATCTTTAAGGACACGCTCATATAACCCCGGCGTGTTGTTCTTTTGAATTGCTTCCGAAAGCGCGCGATAGGTTTTCCGATTAATGTCATCAACCCCATAAAACTTCTTTGCGCTTATTAACGCAGTTGTTGCATAGCAGCCATAACGAATATTCTCCCAATAAGGTTCGAAGCTGTCCCAACGGTAATCGAGTGGGAGGTTATGGTTATAGAGCGCCTGGTAAGATGCATCGGGCATCCCCGCAGTCAGAAGATCCCAGTGGCAATAGTGTGAGAAAAAAGTGAAGACATCGACTTTCTTCTCAAGTCGAACCTTTTCCGGCCGCAAGTGCTCATGACAGTCGATGACTTCAAATTTCTCAATCGATTTCAATAAATTCTGTTTTAAAGCAGTTGTATCCATGTAGCTTAACTCCAATTTAATATCGTTACTAAGATGTATACCAACTCTTAAACATCCAGTTTATAAAGCGCCTTTGGATTGTCGAAGAACCATTTTTGGGCGATGGACATCGCTTGTTCTTCAGTGAGATGTTTGGCGGCAATTCGATTTGCCATTACCGTAGCAAAATTATCTTTCGCCATGACGAGGTGACCGTAAACCTTTTCGACTGCGTAAGAGCCATAATCCCCGCCAAAAGCCATGATCTTATTAACTGGTACCGTATCAATCAGTTCATCCATCGCTTCGAAGGCGAACTTCTTCGAGATGATGTGGGTCCAGCATAGGTTTAGCCAAACATTGGGGAAGCCTTTGCCCATCATAATTGCCTCGCGCACGAAAGGATAGCCGAGGTGGAATAAATCAAATCGAACGTTCGGGTGGCGCATGAGCACAGGGATCATGTGAAGCGGGCTGAGTTGTCGGAAATCACCCCAATAGCCCGTATGCACTGCCATCACCATATCCTGTTGGCCGATGAACTTGATAATCTCATCGATCACATAGTCCGCAATAACGTTGCGTTCAGGCAGGTCGTTGATTTCTCCGGATACGAGCTTGTTGAATTGACAAATTGCTTCCTGTCGATTAGGTTCGCCAAATGGGCTGGAAAAGAGCTTAAGGGCAACTGCCCCATCGGCTTTACACTTGACCAGCCAGGCCTTATAGGCATCTATAAAATCATCTAATGTTCGTATAACCGCATCCGGTGCGAATTCAGGATTTAGGAAATTAGAGCGAGTGTTCGTGCCGGGCATCCACTTTAGAAGAGTTAATAAAGGAGTGCCAAGTTCGTTGCCGGTATAGCCGAGGGGTAAGGTCAAGCAAGTTCGGATGTTGCATGCCTCTTTGAGGATTCGATTATAGATACCGGGAGTATTGAACTTCTTAACGGCTTCGGTGATTGCCTGGTAGGTGTTCTTATTGATATCATCCGCGCCATAGAACTTGCGGGCGGTTATAAGCGCCGCTTCTGAATATGAGGTGTAGCGGATATTTTCCCAAAAAGGCTCGAATAATCCCCAACGATAATCGAGCGGAAGATTTCTATTGAGGAGGGATTGGTGTTGGGTGGGCGACATTCCAGCGGCAAAAAGATCGCCTACCGTATAGTGGCTAAAGAGTGAGAAAACATCCACTTCAGTATCGGTGCGCTCCGATTCTGGCCCAAGGTGCTCGTGACAGTCAATGACCTCTATTTTCTCTAGCTGGTTAAGTAACCTTATTTTTATCGTCTCAACTTCCATCATTTATACCTTCCGGAGCCAGACCTAAATTCACCCGTAATCGGGCAGTGGCTCAATGTTAGTGTACCTGTGGGTATAGGTAGAAGTGAACAGATTACCAATAAACAGAGGCGATGCGATAGGGACTTTCTATCGGTTCAGCGCTTTGGTTGTTGGGCAAATCTGCCTTTTTCTCATAACTCAGTTGAGATTTCTGCATTATTTTGGAATAATAAGCAAGTTTCTGGTCGACATCCCTTCCTCGAAGCTTATATTCTACGCAGCCAAGCCATTTGCCGAATACCTCATAGTAAGCGGATAATTTTAAGCTCTGCTTTTTTTCCCTGAGTGATGTTTGCATAGAGGCGTGTTTTCGATAATGAACTTTCAACTTATTAGCGACATCGTATTGGAGCCTGGCTAGAACAATAAGTTCTTTGCGATTCTGATCGGGGCTTGGATCTAAGAAAACACGGGGAGGAGTTAGCTCGATAAGAATTTTCTCTTGGGTTATGCTATCAGATAACTGCTTGCCAGGACTTCGAGCCTGTTGAACCATTGTTGAAATATTTGGTGATTCGGATATTCCAACCGCACGGTTATATTGCCCTGTCAGAAGAGAGAAATATCCCAAAGTGGCGGATAGACCAAGTGCGACGACTAATCGTCTTCTTTTATACGGTTGGTGAGGGGTGATGCACGATTTCTGAGTGCGAACACAAGATTTTGAATGTGAGGTAGGCGCTTCGTCCGAGGATGAATTTCTTACATAAGTCCAGATCGACGGCTTATGCTCATCCGATTCGGCGATTTCGTGATAGGCGTGAATGACCTCTTGGAGACGTTCAACTGCGCTCGGATCGGGATTAATATCCGGATGATAGATACGAACTAGCCGGCGGAATGCCGTTTTTAGTTCGTCTTGTGACACGGAGGGCTTAACGCCTAATATTGCATAGAATTCGTTTCGTTCTTGCATTTCCTTTCGGGTCCTTGACAGATAAGTTCATTAAAAAATAAGCAAAGCAACTACTGTATATAATACGACATGTTTCTGAATTCTGCCACTACAATTTTAGTTTTATGCGCAAATTTCGTTAAGAAATTAGCGCATTTCCCAGCTTCAGGTATTGCTATACCTTTTCTGAAACCATATCACCTACTTGTGAAGTGGTAGCGCAGCCGCCAATGTCGGAGGTGCTGGTACCAGAGGATAGGCAGTTTTCAACAGCTTTTTCAATGGTTTGGGCAGCTTCTTCGTGATGAGCCGTGTAGCGCATTAGCATCGCTGTTGATAGGATAGCCGCCATAGGGTTGGCTTTGTTTTGGCCGGCAATATCGGGAGCGCTGCCGTGGACAGGTTCGTAGAGACCAAAATCACCTTCTCCTAAACTAGCGCTTGGGAGCATACCGAGACTACCGGTCAGCATCGCCGCTTCATCACTGAGGATGTCGCCGAACATATTTTCTGTTAGAATTACATCGAATTGAAGCGGTGAGCGGACGAGTTGCATGGCTGCATTATCAACTAGCATGTGATTAAGTTGAATGTCAGGATAGTGTGCGCTTACTTCGATCACAACCTCCCTCCAAAGCCGTGATGTCTCAAGCACATTGGCTTTATCAACAGAAGTCAGTTGCTTGCGGCGCATTCGGGCCGCTTCGAAACCAACTTTCGCAATTTGCTCGATTTCTTTTGCTGTATAGACGCAGGTATCAACCGCAGTTTTTCCATTATCACGGCGTTCCTTAGGTTCACCAAAATAGATGCCGCCGGTGAGTTCACGCACAACCAAAATATCTAGCCCTTCGATGAGTTCCGTTTTGAGGGGGGCAGTATGAATGAGAGCATTGGATAGTTTAGCTGGTCTGAGGTTTGCGAAAAGCCCAAGCGCGCGGCGTAAGGGTAATAGCGCTCCCGCTTCGGGGCGAAGACTCGGTGGTTGGATTTTGTCCCATTTCGGTCCTCCGACGGCGCCTAGAAGGACGGCATCGCTGGATTTGCACAATGCCAGGGTCTCATCAGGTAATGGATGACCGGTTGCATCATAAGCCACTCCTCCGATAAGCGCTTCCTCAAACACCATCTCAATCTTAAACTTTCGCCCGATAGCTTTGAGTACCTTTACAGCTTCCGCTGTCACCTCAACACCAACCCCATCACCTGGCAGTACCGCAATCTTGAGCGCCATTTTTCATCCCCCTGTTGACTGTTAGAAAGATATTACCCTCCGATGCCGCCTGTTCATTCACCTACGGGTTAGAACACAAAGCGGTATACTTTATTCATGGATCGAACGGTGAAAGCGTATTTAGATCGGATAGAGGAAGAGATAGCGGTTTTTCTTTTTGAGAATGCCGAGTTTTACCTCCCCGTATCGCTCTTGCCGGAAGGCAGCAAACCGGGACTATGGTTTCGTTTGAGCCTAAAAATTGATGATGGAACTACAGCAGAGGCGCGCAATCGGGTGGCGAAGCTGGTAGATGAATTAAACGAATAATCGCGGAAGTAAATATGCTTGAATTGGCGGAACGAGAAAAATCGATTTTGATAGGGAAGACCAAAGAGGAATTGTCGCAGTGGGTGCAGGAACTGGGACTGCCGGCATTTCGCGGCAAACAACTCGCCCAATGGATATATCAGCGAAGCGTCACTGAATTTTCCGCAATGACTGATTTACCCAAGGCCGTTCGTGAACAATTGGAAGCAGCAGCGGAAATTAGTCGTACCGAAATTGCATCCGAACTGCATTCAACCGATGGTGTCGAAAAGCTTCTGCTCAAGCTGCACGACGATCAGATTATCGAGACGGTGATGCTGCCCTATGAAGATAGGGTGTCATGCTGCATCTCGACACAAGTTGGGTGCCCGATGGGCTGTTCATTTTGCGCAACGGGACAGGGTGGTTATACTCGCAACCTGACAGCGGGGGAAATGGTCGAGCAGGTGCTCATTCACCAACGATTGAGCCAACGCCGCATCTCGCATGTGGTCTACATGGGGATGGGTGAGCCGCTTCTTAATTATGAAAATGTAATCAAGAGCGTCCATTTGTTAAATGACGAACTCGGCATCGGAATGCGCCATGTGGCCATTTCAACAGTCGGGATCGTGCCTAAGATAAAAGAACTTGCCAAACTTCGTCTGCAACTCACACTGGCGATCTCTTTGCATGCGGCAGATGATGAGCTTCGCGAACGAATTATGCGGGTCAGTAAGAAGTGGTCGATTGCGGATTTGATGGCTGCATGTAAAGAATATATAAAATTTACCGGTCGGAAAGTAACATTTGAATACTTAATGCTGTCAGAGATCAATGATACAGAGGAACAGGCAAAGAAACTGGCGAAGTTAGTTCGAGGGATCCAGAGCGTGGTCAACTTGATCCCATTCAATTATGTTGATAACGAGCTAGGATATAAACGCCCTTCAAACGATCGCATTAAGGCTTTTCGAGGTTATCTGGAGAATTTAGGAGTAAATGTCACACAACGGCTTGAACGAGGTCAAAACATTGCGGGTGCTTGTGGTCAACTCAAAGGCCAACATATGGCGCAAAAGAATGACAAAACAACCTCGGTGAGCCAGAAGTGAATAAATGCGGGATAATCCTGCTAATTCTGACGCTTGTCCTTTGTGGATGTGGACAGGGCAAGAAGCGTAATCAGAAGAAAGCAGATAATGACACAATCTATAATGCGCCCGTCAAAGGGATCAAGCTTCAATTTGACGATCCAAAGACGGGAAAGCCCCTTTGGCGGCTTGAAATCGAGAGCGGATCAGCCACCTTTCAAGTAGAAAAAGGAGGATATGGTCAACTCAAAGGCTTGAAAGGGGTGCTTTACGAGAATGGCAAGCCGGCTATTCGAATTAGCGCTGATATTTGTGACTATGACACTGAAAAGCAGACCTTGCGCGCAGTGGGGCATGTTGAGGGGACATCATTCATTAATAGAGTGTCATTTAAAGCGGATAAGATATTTTGGCGTGCAAAATTGAATGAGATCACAGCCGAAGGTCAGCCGGTGATAATTTTCAGAGAACCAGGATTTGAACTGCGCGACGTAAAACTAATCGCTAATACATCGCTCAAGAATATGCATAATTAGGCAAGTCGAAAGTGGATTAGAACTTTTGGCTTGACGGGAGGCTCGTGGTGAAGAAATTCGCAGTTGGATTAATAACCTTAATGGCGCTTGTTGTTTATGCTCAGGCTCCTGCAGCCAAACAACAAGTAAAGTCGACACGTTACGGGGGCACATCTATCTCCGGTTATGAAAAGATCACTGCCCGTGTAAGTGGTGAGGTTTATACATTCATCTATACAGGGGCAGGTACAACCCTCGTTTCTGATGAAGATGATCGCTGGGTCCAAATGCGCGCTCCCAAAGTGGAAGGGCAAGTATCGCCGAATCCTGCCCGTAAAGTAGAGCTTCAAATGCAGTGGGCAAAAGCTACCGGCGGGGTGCATATTATCATAAAACAAAAAGATACAAGTGGAACAGTGATTCGTACGATGAATGCTTCTTCTGATTCTCTTGATTATCAGCAGGAGAGCCGTACTTTCAGTCTGGTAGGCAATGTCAAAGTCGAAACCGATAAGCCAAAAATGATCCAGACAGGAACAAAAGGTACAATTACTCTAGAATCGGACGGCGTCTATACGATTTCTTTCGCTGATGGAACCACCGTTTTTAAGCCAGAGCAACCTGCGCAGGCTCCGAGTAAGTAATGATAATTCGAGCAAACAATTTAAAGAAAGTCTACCGTGGCCGCGCTGTTGTTGATGGCGTGTCACTCAATATCGCGCAAGGGGAAGTCGTTGGCCTTTTAGGTCCCAATGGCGCCGGTAAGACCACCACTTTTTATATGATTGTAGGGCTTGTCAAGCCGCTTGAAGGTCAGGTGTTTCTAGATGATGTTGAGATAACGGATTGGCCGATCTATAAGCGGGCAAAGGCGAGCATAGGCTATCTTCCACAAGAACCATCTGTCTTTCGTAAGTTATCGGTTCAGGATAACCTGAAGCTAGTACTCGAAATGACGTATCTTACGACGAAGCAGCAAAAACAGAAGCTGGAAGAGCTTTTGGCTGACTTTCACATCAAGCATATCCGCGATTCGCATACCTACACTCTCTCAGGTGGCGAACGCCGCCGAGTCGAAATTGCCCGAGCATTGGCAACCGATCCCAAGTTCATCCTGCTCGATGAACCTTTCACTGGCATTGACCCGGTGACGATTGAGGAGTTACAGGAGATAGTCCGCCGCCTTAAAGATCGAGGGATTGGCGTTCTGATTACCGATCATAATGTCGAAGCGACTTTGGCGATTACCGATCGGTCTTATATTATTGTGGATGGGAAGATTATTGTCGAAGGTCTTCGCGAGGAAGTTCTTCGCAACGAACTGGCTCGCAAGCACTACTTCGGCACTAGTTTTGACCGCAATAGGTCCGAGTGGTCGGATTCGTTAGCTGATTTTCTCAACGGTCTGAGCTACCCCGCCAACAAAGCCTTGTTGATGCAGCAAGCCCGCAAGAAAAGCCCATCAGATACCGTGAGGCTTTTTATCCAAGACCTCCCGTCCGATATCACTTTCGAGTCCTATAAAGATTTAGAATCCCACTTCTCCCCAGCAGGAGATCCCGAGCCAGTTAGCGAAAAGTGATGGGGATATAGAGGCAAGAAGTAAGAGGCAAGATCCGGATTTAGGAATATCCTCATTTCCAAGGGAGATTATAAGGGGTCTCCGGATCAAAACGTGCCGTTAGGCACGTCACCCTGAGCTTTGTCGAAGGGTCTTCCGGAAGATTCCTCGACAAAGCTCGGAATGACGTCCTTTATGATGCTTCGGTAGCAGAGCGGAGCGGCACTGCCGGAGCTTTTCAGGATAAGATCAAGATAATGATTTCCTAACCCTAACACCGAAAACCAATCACCTTGTATTTATGGAGTAAAGATATGGAAACTGTTTCTTATGGAGGCTGGCCGAATTGTATCCGGCTTACTAATGGGGAAGTTGAGCTTATTGTTACCACTGATGTTGGACCGCGGGTAATACGATATGGGTTTGTTGGTGAGCAGAACGAATTTCATGAGTTCAAGGATCAGCTTGGAAAAGTAGGCGGCGATGAGTGGAGGATATACGGGGGGCATCGCTTATGGCATGCGCCGGAAAAGAATCCTCGCTCCTATGAGCCTTATAACGAAACTGTTCCGTATGAATGGGATGGACGATGGCTTCATCTTAGACCCAAAACTGAAGCTAACACCGGCATTCGAAAGGAAATGAGCATCCATCTGGCTGCTGAGGGAAGCCATGTAAAGATAATCCATCGGATTATAAATGAAGGCCAATGGGCTGTTAAGCTGGCCGTATGGCCTTTAACGGTGATGGCGCCCGGCGGCAAAGCGATTATTCCTCAAGAACCCTATGCGGCTCACACCGATGAACTTGCTCCTGCTCGTCCTTTGGTCTTATGGCGTTATACACGAATGGACGACCCGCGATGGACATGGAGCAGTAAATATATTCAATTGCGTCAAGACCCTAATGCGACTAGCCCTCAAAAGCTCGGCGCGCTAATAAAAGATGGCTGGGCAGCCTATTGGCGAAACAACCACCTGTTCTTCAAGTTCTTCCCTTATTCTAATGGCGCTCGATATGCTGATTACGGTTGCAATATGGAGTGCTTTACAAATGGTGACATGCTTGAGGTTGAGACGTTGGGGCCATTGACGAAGTTGGAACCAGGCGGAGGAACCGATCATATCGAGGGATGGTTTTTGCATAAAAATGTCCCCTCCGCAGAAATCGATGAAGACCTAGATAAAGTGATCGTTCCCTTATTGAAGAAAGATCGAAAAACACATGATGCGAGCGAGCACTAGTCGTTATCCAGGCAAAATTACTGGAAACCTGAAATATTTACGGTTGTCTTTCAGCTTCAATTCAGACTTTTTTCAAAAAAAGTTGAAAAAAGTCCAAAAATCTGTCCGTTTTTGGGTCGGTTTTGCGAATTACTCATTGGGATAGTGAACCATGAGCATTTTTTGCTCTGGTGCTTGATTCCCTCCTCACATGGAACGCCGCGACCCCGGAACTCGCGGCGTTCTATTTTTTGCTTCCTCCTCACATGGAATCGGCGCTTATTTTCAAATTATCGGCAGGATTACAAGTTAGCCTGATACTTAAGGGGGTGCCTTTATTTAGAGGCTATGAGCTTTTGTGTAGATTGATCAGTGGTTTTTTGTGAAAGAAGAGGATTGCGAAAATTCC
>JBAXQP010000066.1 GCA_037131655.1 bacterium
AGGGACAGGCTCGGTTCGGGGATCGGACTTTTACCTTTAGCCTCTCTATCAGGAACAAATGAGCCGAAAATGGAGTATAATAGATGTACTTCATGGGGGCGAATGGGCTCGACAGAGTTAGTTCGTGCTCAGGAGGCGAGCCGAAGCGCCGTTGGCTTCGTAAAAAGCGGCAAAACAAGTAACTGCGAATAACCAATACGCATACGCTGCTTAATTAAAAGCAGCCGTCTTCCCCAGCTCGAGCCGATAGGGCTGGTATAAGGCGTAATTAAATTCGGCTAGTCCGTCTGGTCTCTGTTCGTGGCCAGCCGAGCGAATGAAATCGAACTGGCTCTAGTCCAGCGTGTCTGGCGGCGGTGATTGGAGCGAGATAAAAGTCAGACTACGCTCGTAGAATCCTGTGATGCGATAACTTTGGAAGCGGGTTCAATTCCCGCCGCCTCCACCAGTTTTAGTTTGCACGTCGAAGTCGCGAGGCTTGGCATAAGTGATCATATGGCAATCAATAAACCCGTATGCATAACCGCGATATTACCAAAAAGTCTGGAGCCTCTATTTTGGGACTGCGATTTCCACTCCCTCACCTTGGAAAGTAACCTCTCATTCATGATCCGACGCATCCTCGACAGAGGCAACTTGGAAGCCGCCAAATGGTTACGCTACACGATTGGCGATGACACCATTCGAAGCTGGTTGCTTACCGCTAATGGCGGTGGACTTGACCCCCATAAACTCAGATTCTGGGGACTAATTCTCGACCTTCCTGAGGCTAAAGTTGACACATGGGTCGAAGCTGCGCGTAAAACCCATTGGCAAGGAAGGCGTGCCGGATGAGCTTACATATCGAGGTACTTAGCGAAGCCCAGAAGGCAATATTCCCAATGCTTGCCACATTCGCCACTGAACAAAAGTTCTATCTCGCTGGCGGCACCGCTGTCGCGTTGCATCTGGGGCACCGTCGGTCTATAGATTTTGACTGGTTTGCTCATGGCAATTTTGAAGACCCGATCAGCTTGGCTGAGAAGGCCCGACTGGCCGGACTTCCTGTTGAGGATGTTCAAGTCTCACGTGGAACTCTTCACACTGTAATAGGGGGGGTTAAGGTCAGCTTTTTTGAGTATCTATATCACCCAATCTCTAGTTTTACAACTTGGCCTGATGACACCTTCACCCTTGCCTCACTTGACGACCTTGCGTGTATGAAGCTAGTGGCCATCGCTCAACGTGGTTCTCGCAAAGATTTTATTGACCTTTATACAATTGCTCTTGAACATAAGCCTGTCGGTGAGTTGCTGGAACTCTATCGCCAAAAGTACTCGGTAGGCGACATCGGCCACGTGCTCGTAGGGATGACCTATTTCGATGACGCGCAGGATGAACCTTCTCCTATTATGCTCCGCGAATTCTCCTGGGATGATATCAAACGCTATTTTCAGCAATGGGCCAAAACCCTGTCTGATTAAACACTACGCTCGTAGAATCCTGTGATGCGATAACTTTGGAAGCGAATTCAATTCCCGCCTCCAGTTTTCTGAAAGCTTTGGGGACAATATGACCTGGGGCTTTTGATGTTTTTTAGCTTTGATTCGTCCTCGACAACCACCATTTTCCCTACAGGCTTTGTGACTTTCCCCCGATTATTATCAGGTATCAGAATCGCTTGCCGTGCTCATGAATGGCCCTGGCAATCTTTATTCATCTTAGAGGACGGTATGGCAACAATATGACGCATCAGCTAGATTATATATTCTTCTTTTATGGATTAGGGTTCATCTTACTGGGGGGCATTTGTTTCACGGCTGAAAAGAAGAAAAATGCTCTACCTTGGACATGGCTTGGGCTGTTTGGCTTGATCCACGGGCTGAACGAGTGGCTGGACATGCTGGCATTGGACATGTTCGACTCCCCATTGTTCAAAGCTGTGCGTATCTGTGTAATGGCCTTATCGTTCATTTGCCTGGTTGAGTTTGGCCGCTTGGGCATGATCTCAGTTCACGGCAAAGGTCCGGGCAGGTGGGTAACTCTAGCGCTATTTCTAGTTGGTTGCACTGGCTGGCTCTATAACTGGGTTGGGCTGAACGTATTTTTCAGGTATTCTATTGGCTTTGTTGGCGGGATATGGTCCGCTTACGCCATTCTTTCTGCAAGACGACGCTCCGATAACCCCGTCGAGCGAAGAAATATGCTTGCATTGGGACTATTACTCCTCACCTACGCGGTATCAACCGCCCTTTTTGTTCCCAAGGCGCCTTTTTTGCCTGCCTCATTGATTAATTATGACTCTTTCCTGCATAGGTTCGGTTTTCCCGTCCAACTGCTGCGCGGCATGCTTGCTGTTGCGTCCGCGTACTGCGTGTGGCGGGTTTTGGAGCAGCGCACACTTCGAACCGTCAGAATTGTGTTTGTATGTTCTCTGCTGGCGATTCTGACAGGCGGATGGTTTTACACAAATCGCCAGGGCAAAAACGAACATAGCGAATGGATGGATAGTCTGCAAACAACCTGCACAATCTCCGCAGCGTCTATATCCTCCGATCTTGTGAACGGCATTGACTCGATAGAAGATCTCCAAAACCCGCGCTACATATTCCTGAAAAAGCGTCTCATGGAAATGCAACGAACATCCCCGGAGTTTCGCTACATATACCTGATGGTTGTGAGAGACGGCAGAATCATCTTTTCAGCAGACTCCGTGTCGCCAACAGCAGAAGATTACTCTCCGCCCGGCGATGAATACACGGATGCCCCCGCTGAACTGCGTGCCTTGTGCCGCGGTAAAGGGCGAAGCGCAACAGCAGAGTACGAAGACCAATGGGGGAAATGGGACTCCGCATTTGAAACAGTTACAGACGATGCCACGGGGAAACCGGTAGCGATTCTGGGCATGGACTATCCGCAAGAGAAAGTTTACAGCGCTGTTAATTCCATACGTTTGAACGCTATAATGGCTACACTTCTGCTGGCAGTCGTTGCCATTCTTTCCTTCTATTTCCGTGAACGCAGAGAGTATTTCATAAGGAGCATTTCCGAAGCTAGCAAAACACTACAACAGAAGGAAGAGGATCTGTCCCTTACCCTACGCTCCATCGGCGACGCGGTAATCTCAACCGATGCGCAAGGACGTGTCATCCGCATGAACCCGACAGCCGAAGAGTTGACCGGATGGGTTCACTCAGAAGCCGTCGGTCATCCTATCTCCGAAGTCCTCAACATCGTCAATGCTCTAACTGGCGAACCGGCTCCCATTCCTGTAAACGAAGTACTCTCTACCGGCGAGGTGCATCATCTAGAGGACCATACTATGTTGATCTCCCTTGATGGCTCCCGCCGGCAAATTACCGACAGCGCCGCGCCGATACGCGACGTCACGGGAACTATCGTAGGAATGGTATTGGTCTTTTCCGATATGACCGAACAATACCGTATCACTGAACAACTTCAGAAGAACGAAGCGCAGTTGCGCGCTATCATGGATAATGCCGGAGCGACAGTCTATATGAAAGACACGGAGGGCAGATACATCCATGTGAACCGAGTGTTTGAAGGATTATTCGATGTGAAAAACGCTGCGATACAAGGGAAAACCGATTACGATCTATTTCCCCCGGAAATTGCTGAGGCTTTCGTCAAGAATGATCGGTTTATCCTCCAAGTCGGACTGTTGCAAGAGATAGAGGAGAAGGTAATAGCCAACGGTCGCACCTACACCTATCTGTCAGCCAAATTCCCCCTTAAAACAGCCAATGGCGAAATCTATGCCATCTGCGGCATCTCTACCGATATCACCGAGCGCAAGCAGGCTGAAGAGGCGCTACAGAAGAGCGAGGAGAAGTATCGCAACCTTATCGAGACGACGCGCACAGGTTTTCTTGTTCTCGACGGACAGGGATTGGTTGTTGACGCAAATGCAGAATACGTACGCTTGAGCGGCCATTGCGAACTTGATGAGATACTAGGACGCTGCCCAATAGAATGGACCGCTGCTCATTCTCTTGAAAAGAACTCCGCGGCTCTTGACCAATGTTTTCGTGAGGGGTTTATCCAAGGCTTGGAAATTGACTATACGCGAGTTGATGGGCAGATCACTCCGATTGAGATTAATGCAACAGTGGTAGGGGCAGGGGCCGACTTACGCATCATATCGCTATGTCGTGACATCACCGAGCGCAAACAGGCGGAAAAAGCTCTGAGCGAGGCGCTGGATCGTCTCCAGCAAATCTCCAATCAGGTGCCCGGACTCGTCTATCAATTTCGATTGCGTCCTGACGGCAGTTCCTGTATGCCTTTCGCCAGCAATGCAATCAAAGAGATATTCCGGGTCAGTCCTGACGAAGTCCGTGAAGATGCATCCAAAGTATTTGCAAGTTTTCACCCGGATGACTATGCGAGCGTTGTCGCTAGTATTCAGGTATCGGCACAGGATTTAACTCTTTGGCATCCTGAGTTTCGGGTGAAGTATGACGATGGCACGGTGCGCTGGCTCTACGGCAACGCTGTGCCGCAGATGGAAGAGGATGGATCAGTGCTTTGGCACGGCTTCGTTACCGACATCACTGAGCGTAAGCAGGTGGAAAAGGCTCTGCTCGAGAGCGAAGAGAAGCACCGCCACCTGATCGAGAACAGCCACGACATTATTTATACACTCACTGCTGAGGGGATATTCAACTTTGTTTCCCCTGCCTGGACCGCGCTTTTGGGCTATCCGGCAAATCAGGTGGAAGGGAAACCATTCCAGCAATTCATCCATCCGGATGATCTTGCTGAGTGCATGGTATTCCTGCAGGCAGTGATCGAGACGGGAGAACGCCATAAAGGCGTCGAGTACCGCGTGCAGCACTCCGATGGATCCTGGCGTTGGCACACAACAAGCGCTGTTCCGTTAAGCAATGAATTCGGCAAGATCATAGGTTTTGAAGGCACTGCCCATGACATCACCGAGAGCAAACAGGCGGAAGAGGCGTTGCGCGAGAGCGAAGAGACTTTCCGCTCTTATATCGAAAACTCTTTCGATATCATCTTCACACTCGATATAACGGGCAAATTCCTATTTCTGTCCCCAGCTTGGGAACGCCATTTCGGCTATCCAGTCAACGATTTTATTGGCAAGATGTTCGTACCATTCGTGCACCCTGACGATTGCAAACATCTTGGTGAGTACCTTATGCGGGTTTTTGAAACTGGGGAGGCTGAGACGAGCCTTCCTTATCGAGTCAAACATAGTAATGGCGATTGGCACTGGTTTATTGCTAATGGCACGCTCTATACCAACAAGAATGGTGAACTCCAATTCATTGGTGTTGGCCGCGACATCACCGACCAGAAACATGGTGATGAATTACTCCAAAGGGAGAAGGACAATCTGTCTGCTATCTTCTCATCGTCGCCGGTCGGCATGCTCTTGCTGGACGAGGAAACGATGATCGTGAACGCCAATGATGTCGTTTCGGGCATGATTTCCAGAAGCCTTGAGCGTATCGTTGGTCAACGAGGCGGAGGCGGACTGGGATGCGTTCACAGTTTTGAGAATGAGAAGGGATGCGGTTTTTCCTCGGTATGCGGGCAATGTTCCCTAAGGCAAGGGGTTACTCAGGTACTAAAGACAGGAACATCAATTCGCGGTGCCGAAATACAGGTATCACTCATCAATAACGGCCAGGAACAATCTCCGTGGTTAAGAGTCAACGCTGAACCCGTCACAATAAATGGCAGTAAACATGTGATCATCGCATTTGATGACATCACCGAGCGCAAGCAAGCTGAGGAAGAGCTAATCCAAGCCAAGGCTATGGCTGATAGCTTGAACCACCAACTGGAAGATGCGATGCTTTCTGCTAATACAAATGCAGTGGAAGCGATTTTGGCAAAGGATTTGCTTGAGGATAATGCGGACGAGTTGAAGCATCAAGCTACCCACGACTCACTCACGGGATTACCCAATCGTCATTACTTCGAGGAGCATCTCAGCGAGCTTATCAAAAGCGGTTCTCGTAAGAAATCCGGCTCGATGGCCGTGATATTCCTCGATTTGGACAAGTTCAAGTTGGTCAACGACACCCTAGGACACAAAGTGGGTGACTTGCTGCTTATTGAAGTCTCCAATCGATTGCAATCGTGTCTTCGTTCAGAGGATATATTGGCAAGAATGGGCGGAGACGAATTCACCATCATTCTCACAAATTGCCCGCGTAAGTCGAGCGTGGATAAGCTAGCGACCCGAATGATTGACATGATTAGCCGACCATACGATATACAGGGACACCGGTTCATGATCGGAGTGAGCATTGGCATAGCCAGCTACCCATCTGATGGCATAGATTCGGTCAATCTTCTGAAACACGCAGACGCGGCGATGTATAAGGCCAAGCAAGCAGGCAGAGGTCTGTTCAGTTGGTTTACTGGAGAAGTGGATGTTGATAACCAACAACGAGCCGTATTGGAAAATGATATTCGTCTGGCATTAGAAAATAATCAGTTCGAGATGCACTACCAGCCGATCGTTAGTCTAGAGGATAATACACTTCTCTCCGCTGAGGCGCTCTTGCGCTGGAAACATCCTGAAAAAGGAATGATATCCCCGAGTCTCTTAATACCGCTTGCTGAGGAGATGGGCTTGATTGGCAAAATCGGCGATTATGCGCTGCAAACCGCCTGTGCCCAGACAGTGGCTTGGCGCGACGAAGGGATACACTTGTCACGGATAAATGTGAATGTATCAACCAAGCAGATTAATAATGATAAATGGCTCGAATCAGTTATCGCTACTTTATCAAAAACCGGGCTTGATCCAAAACTCCTTAATCTGGAAGTGACAGAAACCGACTTCACCACCGACGATAAGGAAATGATGGAGACCCTGAACAAAGTGCGGGAACTTGGCATTAGCATGGCGATTGATGATTTCGGTATGGGCCGATCATCCCTGAGCCGACTTAAGGACTTCCCCGTAATCCACCTGAAAATAGATGGGTCGTTTATCAGAGACATCGAGCATAACAAGGACGACAATGCTCTTGTGCGCTCCATTGTTGACATGGCTCATAACCAAGGTATCAAGGTGACTGCCGAATGGGTTGAAACCAAGACTCAGATGGAGATATTACACTCCAGCGGCTGTGATTTCATCCAAGGATACTACATCAGCCCAGCCCTGTCCACGCAAGACTTTAAGAACTTCGCTCATGAATGGATGCATAATCACCCAGAAACAAAGACAGCCTAAAATCAAGAAAGAAGGAGATCATTATGGGAAAAGCAAATTGTTGGGAAGTTAAGAATTGTGGTCGTCAAAGCGATGGCCCCAAAGTGAAAGAGTTTGGTGTTTGCCCCGCGGCTAACAACCTTACGTATAACAACATGAACAGTGGTAAGAGCGCGGGCCGCTATTGCTGGAAGGTCGCCGGAACACTCTGCGGCGGCAAGGTGCAAGGCACGTTTGCCGATAAGATGAGTGGCTGCCTTGCGTGTCCGTTCTTCGCACAAGTCAAATCCGAAGAAGCCGCATCTTTCAGAGCTTAGCCGTCATCGGAGCACAACTAAATCTTAGTCCCGTCTAGCAGCGGTGACGGCGTCAGACCGGGTCATCCCGTCTCGGCCTGACGTCAGTCCATTTGGCTTGAGAAATCCGCCATCACTTTTGGTGGAAGGCACAACAATACCCCCTATCCCTGCACCACTTCCATCGCAATTTCCGCCCATCGCCACAAACGTTGCGGTTCGTAGGCTAAGGTGCTGATGTCCTTTAGGATTAGCTCTAGGGGGCAGTTGTGGCGGGCGCAGATTTGTATTAGTGGTGTTTTCGAATTGAACTCTATTAAAGCGAAAAAGTCAGACTAAGATCGTAGAATCCTGTGATGCGCTAACTTGGAAGCGGGTATAATACTCGTTGACACTACTGATTTTAGATGTTATGGTTTAGAGTGTATAATTTGGAATGAATGAACATCCTTCACGCATAATATGCACTTTTGGGATTAACACTTCATGAGGATACGTTTAAGAGGTCAACCAAATTGGCCGAAAGCTATCTTCGGTCGGACTTTCGCTGTATTCCCGCTGTGGGTGTGGATGTGCTTCGGTGGTCTGATCGGATTGATCACGGGGATCGGGCTATTCACATTCACCTACGCACAAGGCCTTTCCTACTTAAGCAATGACCCAAAGTCTTGCCTTAACTGCCATGTAATGCGGGATGTCTACGAGGGCTGGAACCATTCAAGCCACAAATCTGTTGCAACTTGCAACGACTGCCACATCCCTCACAACTTCCCTGCTAAATACATTGCAAAGGGAATAAATGGCTGGCATCACAGCTACGCATTCACCACGGGCAAATTCCACGAACCCATCCGCATTAAGAAATACAATAGAGATATACTCCTGCAGAACTGCCTGCACTGCCATGGCAGTCTAACGGACCCAATTATTCACAAGAACAGCGACCAAACGCCCGACTGTCTGCATTGCCATTCCCGCGTCGGCCACGATTGGTAATTGACTTAACCATGGAGGAATTGAATGGAACAGAACACTAATATCTGCTGGACCCCTCGTAAGGCCACGCTAGTAATCGCGACATTCCTCGCCGGAGGCACCATTGCTTTGGGGATAGCAGCGATGCTGCTGAACATCCGGCAACACAAGTACGAGGCTGCCCAGTACCCACTCAAGGTGTTCAGCATCTCCGATAATGAACTGGACCCAGCGGTCTGGGGGCGCGATTTCCCGCGTGAGTATGACACATTCAAAATGACCTCCGATACAACGTTCAAGACTCCATACGGCGGATCCGTGCCCTATAGTAAGCTCGAAAGGGTGCCGGCAATGAAGCGGATATGGGCGGGATATGCCTTCTCCATCGATCACAATGAGGAGCGAGGGCACTTCTACTCGCTGATAGACCAGAAAAGGACAAAGCGGATTGTCGTGAAGAAGCAGCCGGGGGCATGCGCCAACTGCCACTCCGCTGAAACTCCCCAACTCATAGCTGAGATGGGATGGGAGAAGTTCAATCATACTCCTTACGACGAACTGAAAGACAGACTCCACACCGGCACATCTTGCGCCGATTGCCACGATCCTAAGACCATGGAACTACGTGTCACCCGGCAGGCATTCAAGAATGCGATGGCCGAGCGCGGCATCGACCTGTCTAAAGCGACCAGGCAAGAGATGCGTTCCTACGTATGCGGCCAATGTCACGTCGAGTATTATTTCAAGGGCGATAACAAGGTCCTCACGTTCCCCTGGAAGAAGGGGCTAAGCATCGATAACATCGAGGCTCACTACGACCAATATGGCTTCAGCGACTGGAAGCATAAAGAGACCGGCGCGGATATGATCAAAATTCAGCACCCCGAATTCGAAACGTGGTCCTCAGGCATCCATGCCAGAGCCGGCGTCTCTTGCGCGGATTGCCACATGCCATACATACGTGACGGCGCCGTGAAGGTCTCCAGCCACTGGCTAAGAAGCCCTCTCGCCAATATAAGCCAAAGCTGTCAGACTTGCCACAAGGATGACGAGGCTGAGCTGAAGGGCCGTGTCTTGGAGATACAGGATCGAACAGCTAAGCTTCTTAGAAGAACCGAAGTCGCGTTGGTTGATGCCATTGACGCGATAGTCGCCGCTCAAAAGTCAGGCGCAAGCGATGAGGCCCTAAAGGAAGCACGGCACCTGCATAGACGAGCATCACTGCGCTGGGACTTCGTCTCCTCCGAAAACGGAACCGGATTCCACAGCCCGCAAGAGGCTGCAAGAGTCCTCGCAGACGCGATCGACTACGCCCGTCAGGCACAGTTGTCAGCAGAGAGGGTGAAGCGATAGAGCATTGGTGCGAGATAAAAGTCAGTAATCTTCAAAAGCCATGGCCCCAAAGGCTGTGGCTTTTTTGTGTAATCCTACTACTCAGTGATAAGAGACACCCCCGACCCCTGCACCACTTCCATCGCTATCTCTACCCACCGCCACAAGCGCTGGGGCTTATAGGCTACTGTGCTGATGTCTTTTTGTATTAGCTTTAAGGGGCAAAAGTGGTGTAAGGTAATGCCTAATGAAGCTATTTGTTGCCTGGCTTTCAGTCGGGCGAATACAATCGAAATGTCCATAATACAGCCTGTCTGGCAGCGGTGATTAAGGTATGATGAAGTTCAGATTTGAGCAATAGCGTAGAAGGAAGCAGTGATGAACGAAACGTCTATACGATGTGAGATGACAGGCGACCACGCAGCGATTTGTAGTATTGTCTACGCGGCGTTTCTGAATCATCCGCAACACGCACCTGGTTCTCTTCCAACGGAGCATAAGATCGTCGATTGCCTCCGCAAAGCCGGTGTCCTGACGTTATCTCTGGTTTGCGAATATCAAGGAGAGATCGTGGGACACATAGCGTTTTCGCCTGTACTGATAAATGGAGAAATGTCAGGTTGGTACGGCATTGGTCCAGTTGCGGTCCGTCCTGATCTTCAAAGAGACGGCATCGGGTCATCTCTGATCAGAGAGGGAATACGGCAGATGGGTGAAAAAGGGGCTGCAGGCATAGTCCTGGTTGGCGATCCTGACTTCTATGTCCGGTTTTGCTTTAAATCGATGCCTGAGCTCACACTAGATGATGTTCCAGAGAAGTACTTCTTGTGTCTCCCCATAACTGACAGTGTCCCATCCGGCAAAGTAACGTTCCACGAGGCCTTCGGCGTCTCTTAGTCTAGAGAGTCCCCTACCCCTGCACAACTTCCATCGCAATCTCAGCCCAACGCCACAAACGCTGGGGTTCGTAGGCTACGGTGCTGATGTCTTTTAGAATTAGTTCCAAGGGGCAGTTGTGGCGGGCGCAGATTTCTACTGTGGTCTTTAGGTGCTCGCGGACGGACTCTTCGCGGAAGTTGGGCCAGGCCAGGAGGGCGGGGTTGGGTTTACGGGAATAGTCGTAATCGCCCTTAATC
>JBAXQP010000067.1 GCA_037131655.1 bacterium
GAATTTTGTTGTATACAATATTAGTGTGTAAATCATACAAAAGTGTCTTTGCGAGGATGATTGTGCCGAAGCAACCTCCTCCATTACCTTCCAGGCTGGTTCCACGCCTAGACTACTAATGAACACCCCGATGGGGTACAGGGTGCTCTGGCCACTATCCCTAAGTAGGGCTGACACTATTGAGGTTCTGCTGCCTGATAAGCAAGAAAGCTATATTAGCGAATTCAGCCCCGATTTGGTCATTAAATCACTACGCGAACTGCTCTAAATTAGCCTTTAATTAGGCGAAGGCGGTATAGTAGTATTTAAGTTCACAAGCCCATGGTTTTGATATTTATCATTAGGCATTACGGCCACTATTAGGAGGAAATGGATGGAAGCATTAACTATTAGTTTTACAGGAAAAGATCAAGTTGAACTCCGTATGACGGAGATAGAAGAACTGACACCAAATCACGTCTTAGTTCAAGCCACAAAAACGCTCATCAGCACTGGAACGGAAGGGATCGTTCTAAGCCGTCTTTTCGAGCCAGGAACACACTGGGATGGATGGGTGCATTACCCATTTGACGCCGGTTATTCCATGATTGGACGCATCATCAAAGTTGCCGATGATGTCACTAACTTTAAAGTAGGCGACCGTGTCGCTTTGCGCCAAAATCATAAGCAATACGCTGTAGCAAATGCCGGCAATTTAATTCGAGTTCCTGATAACGTTCCTGATGAGGACGCTTCTTGGTTTGCGCTTGCTAAAATCGCGCAAAATGGGGTTAGACGCGCACAACACAAGCTCGGCGATGCAGTCGCAATAGTCGGTCTTGGCCCCCTTGGGCAACTTGTTACTCAATATGTTCGATTAATGGGCGCTCGCGAAATTATCGCCATCGATCCCGCCGAAAAACGACTTGAACTTGCCAAAGCTCATGGCGCAACAGCAATACTTCCGATGACCGTTCAGGACGCCAAAGAGCAAGTGATGCAGCTCACTGATGGAAGAGGCCCCGACGTGATCTATGATGTCACCGGCCATCCGGCAGTCTTCCAATGTGCCCTTGGCCTGCTACCACAGTTCGGCAAGTTGCTCCTATTGGGCGACACCGGCAAACCATCCGAGCAGCGATTGACTTATGACGTAGTCGTTAAAGGACTCTCGATTATCGGAGCGCATGACGGCAACCCACCTGGGGAATCAACTCCTTATGAATTCTGGAGCACCAACAAGATCATCAAGCTTTTCTTTACCTATTTGGAACGCGGGGATATGTTTACTGCTGACTTGATCACCCACCGTTTCTCACCCGAAGATGCTGTGGAAGCTTATCGCCTTATTCGAGAAGATCGTTCCTCAGCCATGGGCGTCGTTTTCGACTGGACCCGCATTTAAGCACTCAGTTCAATACCCCCACTGCTTGAAGTGGGGGTATTTTTTATGCTAGGTTGGGATTATTCACAATTAATTAGCAATTCGAAACATTCAGTGAGTAATATTTCGTAAAGTAAGTAGTACATTGAGATGACTATGAGAAAATCGCGTATAAAATCTTGGCTTGCATTATCGATAGCGTTCACCTTTGGACTGCTGTCGGTAGCAATACCTCGAATCGAATGTCGATGCGAGGGAGGTCAAGGTCATCAAATGGATGCCACCCCACAAGCATCATCTTGTGCAATACACTCACCCAAACCTGCCATCCATTCATGCTGCGAAAAAGTCGGTCCGCAAACTATCGCTCATAGTTTTCTCTCAAGCAAGCATCAGTGCAGCCGCGCAATCGTTCCCCTATTATCATCACAAGCAATTTCAAGCAGTTCGCTTTCAGTTAAAGTTGTTACGAATAACTTAGTTATACCAATAGCGTTTGATTTCCAGCTTGCAAATACTCCATTTTTCTTCTCTGATATCCAACCCATTAGTGAATCACCTCCTTCGGACTCGAACAGCAGCCGTGCGCCTCCTGCCTGTTAAGCTCATTTAAGGCTTCTGTTTTGAGTTCAAAACTTTTTCAGGAGCATGATTGCACGTCAGGTTTCCGATAATAGCTTAGCAGGAGAAAAAGTTGAAACAATTATTTGGTTTCATAAGACATCATTTACCGACACTACTTATAATTCTCATCGCTTTGATCGCAGTGAAGTTGGCAGTCGGTAAATACAGAGCGCCTGGCTCGGTAACTCCCCTCGAGTCACAGGCGATGGACATGAGCGTTATGAACGCTCCAGTGGGAACACTTCCGGTCCAACTGGAAGAGGTGGCGCTAAAACGATTTTCAAGCGGTGTAACCTACACAGGTTCAGTAGTTGCGCTCAACACCGAAGAGATAGTCGCTAGAGTGGCAGGGCGTATCGTAGAGATTACAGTTTATCCAGGCCAAAAGGTCAAAGCCGGTCAACTGGTGGCTCTTCTTGATTCAAGCGAACTTCAATCACGTGTAAATGAATCTTTACAAGCAGCAAGCGCCGCCAATGCGGATGTGAATGTTGCGCTACGCGAGCTACCACAAGCGGAAGCGAGGATTGATGAAGCCCGCGCTCGTCAACGCGGAGCTGATGCTTCTGTCGAGGATGCTAAAGCGCAAGTCGAAGCAGCAAAGCAGGAAAAAGCACAAGCTCAATCGGAACTAGCGGATGCTCAAGCCACCGTAGCCAGCGCCCAAGCGGATGCCGAATATGCCCAAGCACAACTATCCCGCAGCGAACAACTTTACAAACAAGGCGCCATCGCTTTGCGCGATTTACAACTCACTCAAGCACAAGCCAAAGCTGCGACCAGCAAAGTAGCGCAGACCAATGCCCAAGTAACGAAAGCTTACGCCGGAATTCGAAGATCCGATGCGCTTATCACTGCCGCACAGTCAAAAATAGCCCAAGCAAGAGCCGAGCAACGCGCTACTACTGCAGGATTGCGAGTAGCTATAAGCGATAAAGCGCAGGCACAAGCACAGGTTACCAAAGTTAATGCTCAAGCCAATCAAGCGCGCGCCCAGGAACAAACCGCATCGGTAGTTCTTGGCTACACTCGCCTTGTCGCTTCTCAATCGGGTATCGTTTCTGAACGATTAGTCAGTCCCGGCACTCTCGTTCAACCAGGCCAAACTATCCTACGCATCCAAAGTATTGACCAAGTTCGAATTCAAGCCAATGTAGCTGAAGCTGATCTTGGTGGGATACGTAAAGGTACTTTGGTTAGTATATCAACCCCTAGCGCATCAAAAATTGCTCCCTTACAAGCCCGTGTAACCAGTGTCTTCCCTGCCGCCAATGCTGAAAGCCGAACCTTTACTGTCGAGGCATTAGTTCCCAATCCGAATAGCCGCTTCCAGCCAGGGCAGTATGTGTCGATGAGCTTCGATACGGGCGGAGTAAATAATGCTTTTTCTGTTCCCAACCAAGCTCTTTACAAAGCAGCAGATGGCAGTTCCTATGTTTGGATACTTGCCGATAATCCAAACGCTAAAGGGAAGGTTATCTACACCTGTACAATGCATCCCGAAATCGAACAAGATAAGCCCGGCGATTGCCCAAAATGCGGCATGGCTCTCGTCCCCAAGTCCAAATCAGGCAGTTACATCGCTAAACGGCAAACCGTCACTCCTGGGCCATCTAACGACACCCGCACGCTCATTCAACAGGGGCTTAGAGCTGGAATAAAAGTGATCGTTAGCCAAAATCAATCCCTTAATGAAGGAATCCCTGTCCAGCCTGTAGAATCAGGTAAGGCACCTGAGACCCATGCGCCACCTGCCGATAACAACATGCAGAATATGCCTGGGATGTAAGGGAGTCGTGCGATGAGCTTCAATAAAAAGGAAAGTCCTGAGCAGTCGGATGGACCTGGAAAATTCAATATTGTCCAGATGAGCATCGATCACCCCTACCCCGTGGTCGCATTTTATCTGGGAGTAATTATTCTGGCGATTTTGGTTATCGGCTTTACGATGCCTCGCCGTATGATGCCTTACGTTCAAAGCCCAACAATCGGCATAGTGAGCATGATGCCGGGCCTATCTTCTCAGGAGATGGAAACCTACTTCTCCAAGCCAATCGAAGAACGCATGGTGAACGTGCAGAATGTTCGATATGTGCGTTCGACTTCGCAGGACGGTTTTAGCATCGTCTCGCTTGAATTCCCCTACGGAACCAATATGGACCAAACCCTTGTCCAGGTTCAATCGCTTATGAATGTGGTTCAAGCCGACCTACCGATTACAGGAGCGAACGTTAAACCTTCCTGGGTATTGCTTATCGACCCCTTGAACCTTCCGGTGCTTTCACTCAGTCTGACTGGCGATGAGCGTTGGGACCTTGCCCGACTTCGCGAATTGGCCGATAACGAAATCACAAACCGCCTGAAGATGACCAGCGGACAGATATATACGGTCTCCCCATTCGGCGGTTATCGTAGACAGCTTCAAGTTATTGTCGACCGTCAAAAGCTGGCAGCTTATAATTTATCTATTCTCCAAGTTCGTGATGCCCTCGACAAGCAAAATGTTGCCAAACCTGCAGGTGTTTTGACTAATGGGGACAATGAAATCACTTTAAGAGTCGACGACCTTGCCAAAAACGCTTCGATGGTCGCTGAGTATCCTATCGCCTCAATAAATAGTAAAACGGTATATGTAAAGGACGTTGCTCGGGTCGAAGATTCGGTCTATGAGCCGCGCTCGGGTTATCATCACTTTGATCGAGGCAAAACGGAAACAGGGATTGAATTAAATATCCTACAAAATCCAGGCGCCAGTTCCCCCGAAGTGATTACCAACGTCAAAGATGAGTTAAATCGCCTCGAACGTGATTACCCCGGCATTAAGTTCAAAACCGCTTATGACAACAGTACCTTTGTCCATATCCTAATGAAGAATATGTTCGAAGAACTAGGGTTAGCTATACTGCTCACGACTCTTGTAGTTCTCCTTTTCTTAGGAAGTTATCGAGCGACACTAATCGCGATGGTGGATATCCCCGTTTCGCTTGCGATGGCAATTCTTGTCATGGTTCCGTTTGGGTATTCGCTGAATTCATCTACTTTAATCGGTCTACTGCTGGCAATCGGCCGTTTAGTTGATGACGCAATTATCGATGTTCACAGTGTTCAACGACATTTGGCGATGGGAAAAAGCCCGCGTGAGGCAACTATCACAGGAATTACAGAAGTCCGTCGTTCGGTAGCAGCTTCAACGGCGATGCTAATTCTTGCTCTTCTGCCGTTAGTTTTCTGCGGCGGTATCGTGCAACTTATGTTTGAAGGGCTAGTCTGGCCGATTATTTTCGCCCTGATTGCATCCTACATCGAATCGCTAACTCTAACGAGCGTAATGTGCGCTAACTTTCTTAAGCAGGAAGCCCGCGAAGAACGTCGCGATTGGGTTTCACAACATATTTTATTCCCAATTCAGGACTGGCTTAAAAAACTCGAGCATGGCTATTCGCGATTGATTGGCTGGATGCTTAAGAATAGGTTCAGCAACCTATCGCGTATCGCCATTACGATTATAATTGGCTTCGGGTTTTATTATTTTATTGGTTCCGAAATGATGCCGCTCGCGGATGTTGGGCAGGCCTATATGCAGCTTGAGATGCAGCCGGGAACCTCTTATGCCGCCACAGAACGTGCCGTAACAAAAGTTGAAGGCATTATGGCCAAGTACCCTGAAATTGAAAACGCTTCTATCGAAATTGGCTTCGAAGGCGGACCAGGGATGACAGGAGGCGCGTATTTCACCGGTTACGCGATGGGACAAGTGAACGGGGCTATGGCTATGATTACTCTTAGTGACAAAGATGAGCGTAAACGAGATATTTGGCAAGTTATCGATGGCGTTCAAAAGGAAGCCATGGCAACTATTCCCGGAATCAGGCGGCTTCAAATCAAGGAAATGGGCGCGGACGTGATGGCAACCAGCCAGGCGCCGATCACGCTGTTGGTTAGAGGGCCTGACCTAAATATCGTCTCACAATTAGCCGAACAAGTGGCCGACATTGGGCGAAAACAAGTTCCCGACCTTTATCAAATTGGAACAAGCTGGAGTATGAACAAGCCTACTGACCTCGTACGGATCGACCCGCGACGAGCGTTAGAAATTGGTCTTACCCCATCAGAGGTGGCCGACCAACTATACTACGCCACCCGCGGCGGATATACCAATGAATTCTATCGCTTGGAAAACAAACGGCAAACCACGATGCTTGTACGCTATGATAAATCTCAGCGTGCGACCCAGTCTGATCTTGAAACGGCGATGATTTCCGGCATGAACGGTAAGCTCGTACCCCTCAAGTCAATTGCGACCATCGAAAACACTTCTTCCCCGTCGCTTATCGAACATGATAGTATGCAACGGGTCTCTAGCGTGACCGGTTTCTACCGAAAAGATGGGCGCCCATCGATGGATGTAGCGATGGACTTAATGATGCGCGCACAAAGTCAGTTAAACTGGCCGCAGGGTTATAAACTCGAAGTACGCGGCGATATGACGCAAATGATGGACAGCTTCCGCCGCCTGCTGATTGGCCTCGAAATTGCCCTCATATTCATTCTATTAATACTTGTCGCTCAGTTCAGAGGATTCTTGCAGCCGCTTCAAATGTTCTTCAGTATTCCCCTTGAGCTTTCGGGCGTATTCTTCCTGCTCTGGCTTCACCATCAGGCCTTTTCGTCTGTATCGATCATGGCGATAATCGTGCTGAGCGGGATGGATATCACAACCGCTATTTTATTAATTGACCGCATCGCACATTATCGATCTAAAGGAATACCACGCAATCAAGCCATTCGCCAAGCATGCCCTGAACGACTGAGGCCAATCTTGATGACCAGCCTAATCACAATCGTTACAATGGTTCCGGTTGCTTTCTTCCCAAGGACTGGAATCGATGCTTATTCACCATTAGGGACCGTCGTGATCGGCGGGCTAATCATCGGAACTGCGCTCAGCTTGTTGGATATTCCGATTATGCACAGCATTGTGGATGATGCCGCTCGATTGTGGGAAGTTAAAGTTCGGGGACGCTCTGTCTCTTCCCTTCCACCTATCGATTCAGAGGAAGAAGAATAGAGTTTGATATTAATTATCACAAGCTATTGCGAAATTGTGCACTTTCATTCCACAATTTGAATTCGAGTATTCACTGTGTGGAGGTGCGTTTATGAATCGCTTAATTTCTCTTTCGATAATTGCTGGCTGTTTGGTCTTCTTTACAGCTTCATTTGCTCAAAATGGTTTCCTTTCTCAAAAGCCGCCTATGAATGCTAAGGTCAAGCTGATACTCGATCAAATGGTAAAAGCCTATAAAACCGTTCCTAAGTTTGAGGTTGAAGAATCGATGTTCTTCTCCCAGTTCGATGGCTTGAAAGTTAAGACGGGAAGAAGCGCAAGCAGACTCATCTTCACTGCTCCAAACCAATTCGCTTGGGTGTTAAAAGATATACCTGCATCAGCTCTTGACCCCAAAGGCATACCGGCAAAAGGAAATCTCTCATTCAATGCCTATTGCGACGGCAAGAGTTTTTGGTTAACCGATCACTTAAGAGATCAATATGTTCAAAAGACAGCGCCAAATCGCGCAGACATGATGAAAGCATTCGTTGAAGAGGGATTTCTCGACGATGAGCCGCTTATTGCAAATTTATATTTTCAATCCCTATTCGACCCCGAGTTCTCTGGCAAAATGGGAGAAAACCAGGTTATGCCCCTTGAATACCTCGGGCAGGAAACAGTCAATGGCGAAGTTGTTGATGTTATCGGCCAAAATAAACTTCCTTCCGGACAAGGTCTAAAGATTAAAACTTGCAAAATAAGAATGACATTCGGCGCAGCCGATCACTTACTCCGGCTGATGAGCGTTAATTTGGAAGGTTCTGAAGATAATAATCCCATCGCTTTTACGATGGAGTACACCGCTAAAGTCAATTTGCAGCCAACCATAGCGCCAAACACGTTTTCCCCCGCCCCCAAAGCAACTCGTGTAAAAACGCTCTTCAGAAAAAAACTTCTTTAATTGAACACCAGGAACAATAGGGCTATAATGAAGGCGTAGAGAGAAGAGCATCTTAGTCTAATTCAAGGAGGTTGGATATTATGAAACGCACTAAACTTATCGTCGTCGCATCGGTGTTGGCGCTTACTACGGCTATTGGATTCACTCAACTCGACAGCATTCTAAAAGGCGCAGGAATTGCCCTTATAGTTGACCAGCTTGCCCCTGATATGAATAAGGGAATTAACAAACTCACCAGCTTTAAAAACACAAAAGAATTCTCGACAAAGGTCGTCCCCATCATTAGCATCGGAGATAGCGCCTATGCTGGCGCAGCTCAAGTTATGGGCCCCACCAAGCAAGTAGAAAAAGTCAAAGCGGTTGCCCAGATAGAAGGAGCTTTCTTCAAACGAGGCGTCCGCCTCCGTGGCCTCATCCCCGTTTCGACAAAAGATGTCGTCAAAGACATCAAACGGGTAGATGGAGTTGGCATCTCGGGGCTTGTGGATATTAAGTTATAATTACCAGCTAAAATAAACCAGGGACGATGCATGCACCGTCCCTGGAATTTTAGCCTTTAACCGAAGTTAATCTTTGGCCCAGAACATAGCGGTGGGCTTTTCAGCTATTACAGCGTCTTTGAGCGTGGCAACAGCTTTGCGCAGGCCTTCCATGTTGGACATCAGGCCATCCTCGTGTTCGATGGATAAGACATAGTCGTAACCTACGGTTTGCAGAGTGCTTACGAAGGTCTTCCACCAAGTTACATCATGCCCATAACCGACGGTGCGGAATACCCATGAGCGGTGAAGAATATCACCATAGGACTTGGTATCCAAAACGCCGTTGATTTCTGAGGTCACGGGATCAATACGGGCATCTTTGGCATGGACGTGAAAGACTGCTCCGGCTTCACCCAATACGCGCACTGCCTTAATCGGATCGATACCCTGCCAAAATAGATGGCTGGGATCAAAGTTTGCGCCAACCCAATCACCCATCTTGCCAAGAGCGGCGCGCAGGTTGAGAAGTCCTTCCGGATTGTAAGTCACAAAACCGGGGTGCATCTCAATACAGAACTTCACATTATTTTCTTTAAGGAAGCGAGCCTGTTCCTTCCAATAGGGGATGAACTTCTTCTTCCACTGCCAATCCAAGATTGCGCGGAACTCATCCGGCCAAGCGCAGGTGACCCAGTTGGGGTTCTTTGCGCGAGGGCCATCGCCGGGACAACCGGAAAAGCCGTTAACACAAGACACGCCAAGTTGACCTGCCAATTTAACCGCATTCACAAAATCTGTGTGATGCGCATCGGCAATCTTTTTGTCAGGGTGCAAAGGGTTGCCGTGAACCGACAGCGCGCTCAGCTCAAGACCGCGGCTGGTGATTGCAGCCATCAGCTTCTTCTGACCAGCCTTATTGTCAACCAAATCCGCCGCATTGCAGTGAGCGTTGCCGGGATAGGCGCCTGCGCCAAGCTCAACGGCCTGAATGCCCTCTGCCTTAATAATATCCAACGCCTCCTCAAGGCTGCGGTCCGAAAAAAGCGCTGTAAAAATTCCTATCTTCATTGATGACCCTCCGTATTCTATCAAGAAATATTAATGGACTAATTTCCGCAAAACTACCCCGATTTCTGCTGAAAGTTAAGGGTTTATGCGGATTTTTACGTCCATATCTTACTTTGCAGGATACCTGATGATTGATTATCGATGTGTATTTTGCACAGGAATTAAGCGACAAATCAATACCTCCCTGTAAGGGCTAATAGTGCATCGCGCCTGCAGCATTAGAACCTGCGTTACATCTATGGCTTGATTGATCCGACGGAAGTTCACCTTAACAGAACGGCATCGATTTTTATTCGCTTCTTTAAGCTGGCAGTCCATGCAATCCACCATGAATTAATTTTGCTTATTGAAAATAGAGGATATTCATTGCACACATGCGAAATAATATAGTTATGAATTCAGCTAAAGCACAGTTTTGGCGCGTAAATATGATGGTGTGGGTATTGTTCGCCTTCGTGGTGGGCGATGTCATCGTGCGCCAGATCGAAAATACCGGCCCCGATCCCAAGGTGGTCTATCCGCTTCTATTCATCGGCTTCCTCACAGTCGCAGCGCGAACCTATATCGGAAGCAGGCGTCCCGAAGATGTTTTCACCTTCACGCCATTATTAACAGGGTTGGATATTTTCATTATATCCCTGGCAGTTTATGTGACAGGCCGAAGGGACAGCCCATTCTGGCTGCTATACTTCCCTTTGTTAGTCTCAGAGGTATTCACCGCATCCCCCCGTCAAATCGTCTCTATGATTGGCCTTGTGGGGATATTACATACGCTGTCATCCCTCCCACTGCGCAACCCAGCCGATTATGGCGCTCTCTTTACACGCCTCTTCTTCCTACTCGTCGTGGCAGGAATAGCGAGGTCAGTCAGTAAAGCCCACCTTCAACGTGTGCGCGAGCTGGCTCGATTGCGCGAACGGGTCACCCTCGCAGATGAGCGACAGCGTATTGCAAGGGAATTCCATGATGGGTTAGGGCATACATTGGTGAACTCTGTCTTAGGATTAGAATTAGTTCGCCGCCTTGCCAATCGTGACCCAGAAAAGGCCGATACGATGCTCGGAGAACAGGCAACTACCTTGCGCGAAGCCCTCGAAAGCATGCGATACGTCGTGTGGCAGATGCAGTCATCCAGTGAGACAAGAAGTCTTGAAACCCAGATACGCCTATTCGCTAAACAGCTTGAAGAACGCGCATCCTTGCAAGTCACCTGCGAACTGCCCAACGACCCCATGGACCTTGCGCCATCGGTTGAAGTCATGTTGGCAAGAGTCGTCCAAGAAAGTTTGACCAATAT